>JAEZKD010000186.1 GCA_023415655.1 Bacillota bacterium
TGTGGGAAGATGCCATTAAGGAGTTTAGAATGGTCGATTATGAGAAGCAGAAAACCAAGGATAGGGAACAGATAAAGAAACTGGAACAAAGAGAAGAACAACTTTCTGCTCAGTTGAAAGGCTTAATTAAACTAAAATTAAATGATTTAAAGAATGCTACGAATATTGATATTATTGAAGAGACTTATAACGAAATGCAGCACGAAATTACTGAGAAACTTTCAGCGTGTAAAACAGAGAAGCAGAAACTCTCTGAAAAACTACAGGACACTATTGATGAGAGAATAGAAGATACAAAAGTTGGAATAAATATTGCAAAGAAGATTACGGATAATCTATCGATTCGAGATGTGGAAAGTCTTGTATACAGAATTGTTATTGACGAAAATGGTATTCCTGAAATTCAATTAAAATATAGTCTAAATGACTATCTTTCATTTAATATTGAGGACATCTTAAATAAAGAAGAAAATGAAAAAATAGAAGTAATATTCAGATTAATTTCGGAAGAAGAAAGGGAATACACGTCTACTAAATATCTATCAAAAAAAATGAATGTACTTGGATATAATACAAGCAAAAAATCGATTATTCCATATATCAAACTTGCCTTAGTAAGTGGTGTACTTGAAGAAACAGATGATAAATTAAAACCATATAAAATTATCATGAAAAAGTCTAAGATCATGGAATGTATTAGATGGTTACATTAGTCTATGACATACCGGTGGTATGCCTCAGATGGTATTCGAGTACATTCTGAAAAAGAATGGAATTGATCCATACAAAGACATCGATATGATTACCAACATTGATTTTGGTATTACGTCTCAAAGCTTTTTAGCAGGTCAAGGGGATTATACGGTAGAATTTGAGCCAGCTGCAACGGCGATTGAATTAGCTGGTGAAGGTAAAGTAGTCGCTTCCTTAGGTGTTGCAAGTGGAAACGTTCCTTACACTGCTTATTCAGCAAAATTGAGCTACATCAAGAAGAATCCAGAAGTGATTCAGAAATTTGTCAATGCACTTCAAAAAGGGATGGATTATGTAAATAGTCATACCTCAGAAGAAATTGCTAAAGTAATTCAGCCTCAGTTTGCAGAAACGAAGTTAGAAAATATCGTTATTATAGTTGGGCGTTATAAAGATCAGGGAACGTGGAAAGAAAATCTAGTTTTTGAAGAAGAATCCTTTAACCTGCTGCAAGATATTCTTGAAACTGCTGGTGAGTTAACACAAAGAGCACCTTATGCTTCCTTAGTGGATACCTCTTATGCACAAAAAGCTGCAGAATAAGTAAAAGTGAGGCAGTCGAATCAGTCGACTGCCTCTTACTTATTCATTATTCTGCGTTTGCTTCGGAATCACAGTCGCAAGTATCAAAATCATCTTCGAATTCATCATCAAAGTCATCATCGAAATCTTCTAAATAATCAGGTGTCATATACTTATAAACAGCATATGCTATACCAGCGATTGCAGCAATCGCACCAACAATAGCAAGAATAAATATCACAGTATGTTTTTTCTTCTCTATTGGATCTTCCTTCTTGTGAATAAGTTCGTTTAGTTTTGTAGCAGCCAATAGTTCACCTAACTTGTCGAATTTATTATTCATAGTTGCACATCCTTTCTTATTTTCGGGTGATTTCCTTTCTTATTATACCACTTCTTAGCAAGTTTTACTATATCTATTTGTGAATTTCAACATTCATCCTCGGAAATAACATCTTAAGACAGGACCTATGAGATTACTATTCTTCGATTTTTTGTAATTTTGCAAAGGAGGATAGCATTTTCTTGATGCCTTGATCTCCAAAATCTACTGTCACTTCATAATCACGTCCACCTTTGGTTAGTGCAGTTACTACACCAGTACCGAATTTGACATGGGATACAGTATCACCAACTCCATAGGTAAGACTGTTCTGACTTGCACTTCCAAATTGACGGATTGGCGCTTTTGGCATGGTCAAGGAAGATGGAGTACGAACGGTTCCAGGAGTACCTTGTCCCAGGTTTCGATTACCGGACATCGAGGGAGAAGCGCTTCTTATCGGGCTCTTAGTAAAAGAGCTTTCGGATAGATAGCTTTGTTTTTGCACAGATCCAATCGTCAATAGATTCCTTGGAATCTCATTGATGAAACGAGATGGGCGGTTATACTGAGTTTCGCCACGAATCATACGAGCTCTTGCTGCGCTTAAAAACAATTGTTTCTTGGCTCTGGTAATTCCAACATAACAAAGACGTCGTTCTTCTTCAATTTCTAACTCTGGATTGTCAGCACTAATGGACATATAACTTGGAAAGATCCCTTCTTCCATTCCACATAAATAAACGTATGGGAATTCAAGTCCTTTGGCACTATGAAGAGTCATTAATACAACATAATTGTTTTCTTCTTCAAGATTATCAATGTCGGCAACGAGAGCAACTTCTTCCAAAAATCCACTTAAAGTTGGTTGTTCTGCAGAATCCTCCTCGTAAGCAGCAATTTTATTAATTAACTCGTTGATATTACCAATACGATCCTCTGCTGATTCATCGTCTGATTCTTCTAGCTCCTTCGTATAACCAGTTGCTTCAATGATTTCTTCTAACAGATCCTTAAGAGAATAATTTTTTTTGGAAAGATTACTCTTAATCGCTTCAATGAAGCTTACAAATGAGACAATCTTTGAGGTAGAACGCCCAAGTCCAGGAATTGATTCGGCATGACGTAGGGCTTCATAAAACGTAAGACCATGGCGATTTGCATAATCTTCAATACGATCTAGAGTCGTTAAACCAATGCCCCGTTTTGGAACATTGATGATTCTCTTTACCGCTATCGAATCTTGGCCATTATCGATGGTTTTTAAGTAGGCAAGCATATCCTTGATTTCTTTTCTAGCATAGAAATTAGTACCACCAATGATCTTATATGGAATACTCTTTTGTACTAATTTCTCTTCTAGTACACGAGATTGTGCATTGGTACGATAGAGGATTGCAAATTCATTGTAGCTTACCTGTTTTTCTTTCACCATATCTATAATTGAATTGATAACAGAGTTCGCTTCTTCATAGTCATTTTCATATTGCTGGAAGCTAACATAGGAACCTTCTTCATTCTCAGTCCACAATGCTTTTGACTTTCTGCCAAGATTATTTGCTATGACTTCATT
>JAEZKD010000293.1 GCA_023415655.1 Bacillota bacterium
TAAAGGTGTACGCAAATCGAGCAGGCATCGAAATTATGGGAGACATCCCAATCTACGTTGGAATTGACTCTTTGGATGTATGGGCAAATCAAGAAAGCTTTTTATTGGATGCTGATGCAAAACCAGCCTTCGTTGCGGGAGTACCACCAGATTATTTTAGTACGGTAGGTCAACGCTGGGGAAATCCAATCTACAATTGGGAGTACTTAGAAAAAAATCAATTTAAGTTTTGGATTGACCGCCTTTCTTATAGTTCAAAATTATTTGATATTATTCGAATCGATCATTTCCGTGCTTTTGATACCTATTGGAAGATTCCTTCTTCCTGTGATACAGCAATTGAAGGAGAATGGGGCGAAGCACCTGGCTATGCACTGTTTGATGAAGTATTTCGACAGATTCCAGACATCGATATCGTGGTCGAGGATTTGGGTGATTTAAGACCAGAGGTACATGAATTAAGAGATCATTATGGATTTAAGGGGATGCGAATCGTGCAGTTCAACTTTAATCCAGACGAAGAAGCAAATTCACGTTATGATCATGTTGAGGACTTAATCCTATATACTGGAACTCATGATAATCAAACGATTCGTGGTTGGTACGAAAGCCAGCCAGAGAAAATCAGAAAAAGAGTTAAGAAAAACTTAAAGGAATATGGTTGTGTAGCCAATCCAGCATATCGTGGTTTGGTAGAGTTTACCTTCAAACAAAACTGCTATATGGCGATTTTACCTTTGCAAGATATCCTAGAATTAGGAGATGAAGCAAGGATCAATTGTCCAGGTACCTTAGGCTCACCCAATTGGGAATGGCGCTTAAGTACACTGAAGCCTTTTATGCAAGCAGTCTTAAAACGTGCTCGTTTCTATCAATTCTAATATTACTCCCCGAAAAGGGGCTGCGGTAGTATTCACTTAGACAGTGAATCATATCACAGCCCCTTTTTATTAACAGATTTTACACATAGATTCCTGTAACCTGCTATGGTATCATAATTTTCATCAAAGAAACTACGAGAGAGAAATAGGAGTAAAGTACAAGAATGATCGCAAGTAAGTATAATACTTCAAAGCAAAATACATTGTCACATTTTATTAATGATGTCAAATATGTAACAGTCAGCTTGAAAAATGATCGTCACAAGCTTTTTAGTGATTATCGCGAAGAAATCTTAGAGGCTGATATTACTTCGATGAAAGAGCGTTTTGCTGCTAAATATCTACCAATCGTATCACAAATGAAGCAAGAATTACATAATGAAGTAAGTTGTAAGAAAGGTATTCGAAGTAGAGAATTATTATCCAGTCATCAACATCGAATCGACCACTTGCTACTTAGATTAAGTCAATTCCTTGAGTTAAAGATTCCAAGTTTGATAGCGTATCAACAAGATCAAGAAAGATGCTTATTGGATTATTATGAGCTGAAGAACTCCTTGGAATCAAGTGAGCTTAAGGTTCAACCAACTCCTCTGTGGTTTCAGAGTGAAAAATACGAGGAAATCCGTTCTTGGATTGATGCTGTTCAAACAAGAATAGAGGATTTAATTCATGCAAAAAAAAGAATTCATAAGGTCTGGAAGGAAGAAATCCTAGATGATAAGTATGACGAGATGATTCATAGCTATCAAAAAGCGAAAAGTGGGAATTTTAGATATCTGAATGCGAACTTTTGGAAGGTTCGTAAACAGGTAAGAAAGCTATTTATTGAAGATTTGAGTCTTTTAACGGAAGCTGAATTTGAGCTGTTAAACCACAATCGAACGATCTTAAAACAGAATACACAATGGCTAATACAACATGAAACTGTGATCAAAACGGTATTAGGAGAAGCCTATCAAGGGATTGATACGTTGTTTGAACAGATCCGAAAACAATATGAGGGTTTTTACCAAATACTAATCAAATTTGAGATGGTTTCAAGCAAGGAAGTTCTTGAACTTTTGCAGCAATGTTTTTTACAAGAGGAGTTGTTTCAAATTGAACACTTGCACCTAGAACATTTATATGAGATGTGCGAGGAAAGAAAAAGAGTGTTGTCGGAACTAAGGAAGGATTACGAATTTATTAGTCGTCATAGTCTTGAAAAAAGTGATACCTTAGAGCTGGAAGAAATACGAAATGTGATTTATCTCGTAGAACGGATTCAGTCAAAGACTGTATGGCTGAAGGAAAAAGAAGAGGAAATCAAAAAGGTATTTGGACAAGCGCGTCTATCAAAGAAAACAAATTGGCAACAGTATCAAAAGAAAGCATTACCAATCGAACAAATACTTGAGCTTGAGGATTTTGTGTTGTATGAGCCAAAGAATCCATTACAATTCACATTAGAGGAACTCTTTTATCAAATACTTGAAAAAGAGCAACCAGTTCATCAGCAAAGGTTGCAAAAACGTTTGGCTTTCCTAACCAATACGCCAAGAATAACAACGAGCTTTAAGAAAGCATGTCAACAGCTTTTCATGAATCTTAGACCAGAATATGAATGTGTGGGTGAATTTATTGAGTCAGTGGATAAATCGTTGATTGTATTTCGTAAATCCTTAACGGTAAAGAGAGACATTGGTGCTGTGTCTGAGACGGAATTAAAGGTAGGAATCCTTTCAATTATTCAAGCAAAGGGTGAGATTACCCAAGATGATATTACCAAAGCGATTGCAAAATTATTAGGATATCCAAGAAGAAATCAATCTTTGAATCTTCGTGTTCAAGAAGCTGTCAAGGGATTAAGACGAGAAGGAAGAATTGAACGATTTAGTGGTGGTTGGAGAAAGATATCACAATAACAGGTTATAATAATGCCAATGAATGTTGAATTGGAGGTAATCTGTTACTATGAGGAAACACCCGAGAGTGACAGCTATGTTTTTAGCTGCAATCAGTGGCTTGATTGCAGCCTTATCGTTTCAGTCAGAGCATTTTTATAATCTTGCATGGGTTGCATTTGTTCCCTTGCTCGTATTCTTTCTTGGCTTTCCTAGCTTAGTTATGAAACGATACCTTGTGACGGTATGTTTTTCTTTTGCATTCTTTTATCATGGCTCTATCTTAGCTTGGATGTATCAGATGAAGGAGAATCTTCCTATTCACGAAGCTTTAGCAGTTGTTGCTATCTCAGTAGCGATTCTAGCTGCAGTATTGCAGTTTGGAATTGCTTTGGTTATTGCATTACTTCCCTTTTGCTATCTAAAGCTTCAAGGAGCAATTAAAATGATTGTCTTCGCTTTATTATACACTGGGGTGGAGTGGATGCAAGAGAGATTTGGACTCATTACCTTTCCTTTTATAAGAATTGGTCTTAGCGTAACACCAAATACTGCATTTATTCAGTCAGCTTCCTTGTTTGGAGGACTATTCATCACATTGTTAGTTTTATTAGTAAATGGTTTGATTGCCTATGTGGTTCTTTTGATGTACCAAAATAAGAAGCATTTATTCAAAAGACTAATAGCCAAGGATGGTATCGTCTTAGGTATCATAGGTGGAGTATTAGTCTTAAACTCACTTTATGGCATAAGAAGATACGAGGTATCAAAAGAGTCTGAGGACAATATGATTGAAGTTGTCCTAGTACAGGGAAATCATTCGGGTAGAAATAAGTGGAACATTACATCCAGAGAGCTTCTTGATGACTACCTTAGGATGACTCAGGAGGGAATTACAAAGGCTACTAAGCTTGTTGTTTGGCCTGAAACTGCAATTCCTGTGAATTTAACAACTAATATAGAGTATCTAAATGAACTATGTAATCTCTGCAACACTTATGAGATTGAATTAGTTATAGGTGCGTTTGATGAAGATCAAACAAGGAATCTGAATTATAATGCAATGTATTTGATCACGAAAGATGGAATTCATGGAGAACCTTACTATAAGCAAAAGCTTGTGCCATTTGGAGAATACCTCCCTTTTGCGAAGCTAATAAAAAGCTTTGCACCACAATTAGTGAGTGGGATATTCGAGGTTTTATCAGACGATCCTGGGGTTCAAACTGTAATACAAGAAAGTTCCTATGGTAAGATTGGTGGGATCATCTGCTATGAATCAATCTATCCAAAGATTGCAAGAGACAGTGTAAAGCAAGGAGCTCAGGTATTTGCTTTGATCAGTAATGATTCTTGGTTTGGGAACTCCCCAGCACTTTATCAACATCATAGTCAGGCATTGATGAGAGCAGTCGAAAATCAGCGCTATGTATTACGTGCAAGTAACACAGGAATTACTTCTGTGATTGATGCCTATGGCAGAGTGAGACAGAAGCTTAGGACAGATCAACCCTTGGTGTTACGAGAGAATATTAAGTTGTATGATCATATAACCTTATATACGAGAGTAGGTGATGTAATTGTAATCCCTTCGGCTTTGTTATGGATTTATGGGATTACGATTGGATTCTTGAAGAAAAGAAAAATAAAGAAATGGAGCTAATGCAACTAGCATCAGCTCCTTATTTTGGTTGCTATTCATAACTATTGAAATCGTCTTCTTCGTCATCCTCATCTACTAAATCATACTCGTCATCATAATAATCTGAGTTGTAATCATTCTTAGAACGATTAGAATCATACTGTGATGAACGGTTCGAAGAAGCTGTATGCTCCTTTGATGTGGGTTTAATTTTTTTTGGATCTAACATACAAAAAAATCTCCTTTCCATCTTTTATCCGTTTCGTTGGTAGTATGGACCAAAAGTATAAAATTATTCACGATAGATAAGTACATAAGGAGTGTAAGGCATTAACGTTAGATCTTCCTCAAACTCGATGATATGTCCGTCATTGATGATGACTCTTACGTAATTTACTTCAAGATTAATCAAACAATCTTCTAAGGTAATTGCATCCATGTTCATCACGTACCTCCAAGATAGGCTTGTTCTATTATATTCTTATAGGATACATTCAGAACTAAAAAGAATTTGGGCTACATAGCCAAAAGCAGTATTGCTTTTTGTTATGTAGCCCAAATAATTTTAAGTAGATTTATTTTAGTGTTAGATACGAATTATTACATCACTAAAAGGACTTCATTCACATCCTTCATCTGATCAGCTAGGATATAGTTGCTCTCAAGCTTCTCACCATTTAAGTAGAATTCCTTATATCCGCCTTCAGCACCACTTTCATTTTTCACGGTAATGTTAAGCTTCTTACCACGGAACATCTTTTCGATGGTAATCATAGGCCATGTGCTTGGAATGGCTGGAGCAATGAGTAAGCCGTTGATGTCTGGTCTCATACCAAGGATACCTTCCACACAACCAACCATAACTGTGGAAGCAGTACCGGTTAACCAGTGAACGTGGGAGCGTCCTTCGAATGGACTATCTACAGACTCTGTAAACTGACCGTGAACGTATGGTTCAAGCACACGAATCTCAGCATTATCATTTAACGTAGCAGGAGAGCTTTCTGTGAAATATTCGTAGGCACGATTACCATGACCCATTAAGGCTTCCGCAAGAATAATCCAACCCTGTGGTTGAGAGAAGATACCTCCATTCTCCTTAGTAGACTTATTAAATAAGATTGCTAAGGCACCCTTAAAGGCATGATCTACATAGGATGGAGCCATCAGACGAACGCCATACTTCGTATTTAATTCACGGTGTACCGATTCGAGTGCTTTTTCAGCTTGATCTTTGGTAGCAAGACCACTGATGACTGCCCAAGATTGAGGGTTTAACCACATATTAGCTTCGGGATCCTTCTTAGAACCAATCACTTGACCATCCTCTTTGAAACCACGAATAAAACGATCGTCTTCCCAACAAAGCTCTTGAATGATATCTCCTAACTCCTTCTGTGTTTTATCAAGATAAGTAATGTATTCAGTATCATTCTTATCCTCTGCAAACATACGAAGAATTGACATTGCATAGTAAAGCTGAAGTGCAACGAAGCTAGATTCGCCCTTCTTGCCAAGACGTAAGCAGTCATTCCAGTCAGCGTGGAGTCCAGCAGGCATCTTATGATCTCCAAGGCGTTCCATTGAGAATTGAATCGCTCTCTTTAAGTGATCATAAACAGTACCTTCTTCTTTGTTTGCATATGGAATCACTTCATCGATAAATGCTTTGTTACCAGATTCACCGATGTATTTTAATACGGTTGGGAATAACCAAAGGGCATCATCTGCACGGTAAGCTGGGTGACCAGTTGCTTGAGCATAGGAAGCGTCATCTGGAGTATCCTCATGGCCAGCATTATGGTTGAATTTAACGAGTGGAAGACCACCACCATTATTTACTTGAGCAGATAACATAAAGCGGATTTTTTCAGCAGCCATCTCAGGATCTAAGTGAATGATACCCTGAATGTCCTGAACGGTATCACGGTAGCCATAACCATTTCGAAGACCACAATAGATAAAGGAAGCAGCTCTAGACCAGATAAAGGTGATAAAGCACTGATATGCATTCCATGTATTTACCATATTGTTAAAGTTAGCATCTGGAGTCTGAACCTTAAAGCTTTCTAATTTGCCGTGCCAGTATTTCTTTAACTCAGCCAATTCTTCTTCTACAACAACAGAATTCTCGTAGTGCTTTAAGATTTCAGCGGATTGGGCATCATTTTTCTTGCCTAATACATAGATTAATTCCTTCGTTTCACCAGGTGCTAAGGTCAAAGCAGAATGGAGAGCACCACATGCATTGGAATTGTAGTTCAATACATTGTCACATTTCCCGTTTTCTACTGCAATTGGATTGTGATAGCTATGGTAATTACCAATGAATGCTGTTTTGTCACCATTATATGAAGTTACTGGCTGTCCCACCATACCAAAGAAACGTTCTCTGTGGTTTGTTCCAGTTGCGTCTTTTCCGTCATTTTCATTGATTGCTTGAACAATCTTATTCCCTTTGAAGTAAGTTTTGGTGATAAATAATGTATACTGTAGGTTTACTTGATCATTCTCATAATAATCTTCGTTGGTAAACTCAATGTAACCAAAGGTTGAGATGTTACGTGGCTTTGTATCGTTATTCGTAACTTTTAAGCGCCAAACTTCATGAGTCTTATTCAAAGGAACATAATAAAGCGCTTCACTATGTATCTTACTATAATCAGCACTGATTACCGTATAAGCAGTACCATGACGACACTCATTTTTATAAAGGTTTAAATCCTTTCCTACAGGCTGCCAGGAGGCGGACCAGAAATCATTGTTATCATCATCTCGTAAATAAATATAACGGCCAGGCTTGTCTTCCTGATTAAAAATATATCTAGATATTCTACCATTAGCACCACTCTTTACAAAACTGTAACCACCAGCATTGTTAGAAATGATTGCACCATATTCAGGGGATCCAAGGTAGTTTGCCCATGGTGCTGGTGTATTAGGTTTTGTAATCACATATTCTCTGTTTACTTCATCAAAGTAACCATAATTCATAGCGATAATCTCCTTTTCCAATTCTATTTCATTATAAATTGATTATAGCATAGGAAAATTATTCAAACAATGTTTAATCATATCTTAGATAGTGGACAAAGATAAGATATGACATTTAAGAAATAGATAAGTAAAGATGGGTTATGATAAGAGCATTGAATACACATTTAAGTTAGAGTTTTAGTCTAGAAACGTGTATTACAATATTGTATCTTATCATAACCCATTAATGTTTGATTCTGTTCATTCAAGGATATTTCGTTTATTTATTATCGTTTGCTTCTGCAAGCTTCATCGCACGAACCTTTAAGGAGAGTCCAAACAAGTTAATAAAGCCTTCTGCATCATGATGGTCATAAAGATCACCGGTAGTAAAGGAAGCTATGCTTTCGTTGTATAAGGAATATGGACTTGTGGTTCCTTGCTTGATGATGTTACCTTTGTAAAGTTTTAATTTTACTTCGCCAGTCACATATTGCTGTGTAACTTCTACAAAAGCCTGAAGTGCTTCACGAAGTGGAGTAAACCATTTACCTTCGTAAACAACATCTGCAAATTTGTTACCAATTTCTTTTTTACAGGTTAAGGTGGCACGATCAAGTATTAATTCTTCTAATTGAGTATGTGCTTCCATTAAGATTGTTCCACCAGGAGTTTCATATACACCACGTGATTTCATACCTACCACACGATTCTCAACGATATCTACGATACCAACTCCATGCTTTCCACCGAGCTCATTTAACTTGGTAATGATATCAGAAGCTTTCATTTTTTCACCGTTGAGTGCAACAGGAACACCTTTTTCAAAGGAAAGGGTGAGTGTTTCTCCTTCCTCTGGTGCTTTTTCTGGGGTTACACCAAGAACTAGAAGATGTTCATAGTTTGGTGCATTGGCTGGATCCTCTAATTCAAGACCTTCATGGCTAATGTGCCACAAGTTACGATCACGGCTGTAGCTATGACTTGCATCAAATGGGAGATCAATTCCATGTGCTTTGCAGTATTTTATTTCATCTTCACGAGATTGCATCTTCCAAGTGTCGTTACATCTCCAAGGTGCAATTATCTTTAAGTCAGGAGCTAACGCTTTGATTCCTAATTCAAAACGTACCTGATCATTTCCT
>JAEZKD010000311.1 GCA_023415655.1 Bacillota bacterium
TCAGCTGCCGGTGATTCTGCCGTTCCTGCTGGCGGTGTTTGTGGCGCTGTTGTTTGGTTTGCTAAACGGCGTTATTGTGGCAAAGCTCAATGTGCCGCCCTTTATTGCAACGCTAGCCACCATGGTCATCGTCTATGGGGCAAACTCTATTTACTTCAATATGCCTCCTAACAACAGCCAGCCCATAGGCGGCCTGCGGGAAGATTTTACGTATCTTGGCACAGGCAAGATCTATGGCTTTGTGCCCATCATTGTAATCATTGCCTTGGTGGTATGTTTCCTGGTGTGGTTCTTACAGAACAAAACGGTGTTTGGCAAAAATGTGTATGCCATTGGTGGAAACCGTGAGGCAGCCAAGGTTTCCGGTATCAATGTGCCGCTGACGGTGGTTGTGATCTTTGCCCTGGCAGCAGCACTCACTGGTATGGCCGGTGTTCTGGAAGCGGCGCGGACCGGCGGTGCCACCAATAACTATGGCGTGGGGTATGAGCTGGACGCCATCGCGGCTTGCGTGGTGGGCGGCGTTTCCTCCTCCGGTGGCGTGGGTACCGTTGGTGGCGTTGTGTCCGGCGTGTTCATATTCCAGGTTATCAACTATGGCCTGACTTTCATTGGCGTTGACCCTTACTGGCAGCAGATTATCAAGGGTATCATTATTGCCAGTGCTGTCGCCTTGGACATTCGCAAGTATGTGAATAAAAAATAGCAGCCGTTAAAAATACTGTCTCTATCTCCGGACTGTCTATCCTCCTAGACAGTCCATAGCGCAGGGGCCCGCTTTCTCCTTGGTGAAAGGGAGATAGCGGGCTTTTTTTGATTATCAGAAAAATGCCCCGCCTTTCTATTCAAAAGCGGGGCTGGTATGTTTTATTTTGATTATATAGTACGCTCTTTGCCCATAAAGCAGCTGGCCAATGTGCCAGGGCCGCAGTGGGCACCGATCACCGGACCCACCATGATGGTGCGGATCTCTTTGATAGCCGGTACCTTTTGGCGCAGGAGTTCTTCCAAGCGCTTGGCATCCTCCAGGCAATCAGCATGCATAATGATCAGTGTTTGACTTTCGGGATTTTCGATGATTTCGGCTGTGCGCTCTGCCAATATGCGCATGGCCTTTTTGCGGCCCTGTACCTTTTCTGCAGGCACGATCTTGCCGTTCTTGCCCATGACTACAATGGGCTTTAAGTCCAGCATGGTGCCCATGACGGCTGCGGTGCTGGAGATACGGCCGCCACGCTTTAGGTATTTTAAGTCTTCCACGGTTATCCATGCATGGGCGCGAAACTTGTTGGCTTCCACCCAGGCTGCGACTTCCTCCATGGATTTGCCCTGTTTGTAAAGATCAAAGGCCTGCAGGATGAGAAGGGTCTGGGCGGCAGAGATACTCATGGTATCCACAACCAGCAGCTTACGGCCGGGATACTTGGCCAGCAGTTCTTCCCTGGCGGCGTAGATGTTATGAATGGTGGCGGACAGCTGACTGGAAAAGGCCAGAAACAGGATGTCACGCCCTTCTTTGAGATAAGGCTCGAAATACTCCAGGTAGGCTGCGGTGGGAAGCAGGGATGTTACCGGAGCAGCGCCGGCACGCATTTTGTCAAAGAATGCCTTGGGATCACTGTCACGGCCCATATCATCAAAGTATTCTTTGCCGTCGATCATGTAGGGCATACGAACCACGGGAATCTGCATTTCATCTGCTTGTGTATAGTGCAGGTCGCTGTCGGAATCTGTCATGAAAACGTAGTCCATATCGGCGTCCTCCCTGAAAAAAATGGATCTGGAAAAATGCATATAATCTATAGTATTGTATCTTGATTTACCTAAAAATGCAACCAATGTCGTATTGGGGGCGTGAGCGGGCTGCTTGGCCTGTTTCTGGTTGAGAGAAGGCATGGCTGCTCTGTGATAAATCAGTGATGGAATGATACCGCCAGATCGTTATAATAGTATGGCTGCTATGTGTGTTTATCATCATAGTAACGCTTATGGAAGAGTCTTCCTGGCTGCTGAAACTTGCGAAGCTGGGGCAAATGTTGTAAAATGGTTATCTAACTTAAAGGAGGTGCAGTCATGAAACGTATATACCGCATCGTGACTTTACTGATGGCTTTCATGCTTGTTTTCAGCCAGCAGGCGCTGGCCGAGGAAACAGCGTACATGGGAGCGCAGATTATACCTGTGAAGACGGATAACGCATATGGCAGCGTAAGCTATCCCGTGTTGCAGGGGCATGAGGATGCTTTTGTGCAAACGGCGATCAATAGCACCATATTTGAAAAGGCACAGATACAGACCCGCCTTGATACATTAAACAACCTAGCAGAGGGCGGATGGGGACTTGTTGTAAGCTATCAATCTGCCATTTACGGCAGTGTACTGTCTGTAGCCGTCTCCGCTTACGGTGAGATGGAAAACGGACGGATGGGGCATACGTATACAGCGCTGAGCTTTGATATGGCCACCGGAAGGCAGCTTACGGCGGAGGATCTGTTTTCGGATGCCGAGGGTGCATTTGCACGCATGGAAGAAATAATGGAGAACGATGTGCAGCCCATACTTTCCGGGTATACGGAAAACAATGAACTTACCCCAGTGCCCAGGGATAATTTTTATATGACCGATGATTATGTCACCTTTTATTATCCCGAGGATCAATTTTCCATGCTCTCAGGCTACAGCGGCGGTGCATCCTTTGGTTATTATGAGCTTGTTGAATATCTGAACCTGTCGGAAGACGGTGTGCTCTATGGTATGGGTGCGGCAGATTCGCTGGAAATGACAGATAATACGGCGAGCTTGATTAACCAGGCTGTGACAGCAGGTACTTTGCCAGGCGTAGGTGCCAAGATTGGTGACTCTCTGATACAAAGGCTCAATGAATACCGTCTTTTGGTGGATCCCGACTATTACCCTGGCGGCCGCTTCTTTGAAGTAGAAGCACCGGAGTTTCGCAGCATATGGCTTTTGACCGACGCTCTTACCGAATCGTATGACGCAAGCCAGGTGCTGGGCATCCGGGCGGATAGGTTGAATTTGTATGGCATCCGCACCGGGATCACCACGATTGAGGAATGGCGGGAAGCTTTGGGACAGCCGGAAAGCACCCTGGAGATGGACGAATCCATGGCTTCTGACTACCGCTTGCCCCCGGGCACCAGCGATTACTACACCTTTGGCGGCAACAAATTGCGCCTGCATGCCGATGAAACAGGCGTACTGGTAAGCGTTCAGCTTGGCAGGTAATATGTAAATAAATCCCGGAGGGAACAATGCAAAAGCAAAAGGGAAAGGTAACGAAAAAAAAAGCCCCGGTTTATTCATCCGAGGCCTTGCTTTTGCGTACCGTTTTGGGCATCGTGCTGATTGCACTTGGTGGATTGGGTTTTGTTTCCGTTTTTTCTACCATAGACAGCGCCGTTTTCAAATATATGCGTCCGGTGGTCCAAGGCCTGGCCGGCGGACTTTGCCTGCTACTCCCTGCCTTTTTTGTTTGGGCAGGGGGACTTGTTGCCTTTTCGGCCAGAAAGAAAATCAAGATCAGAACTTTTCTGTTATCCTTCTCCATCTATATGTGCATGCTGGCGCTGATTGTGCTGGTGTCGCGCCACCCTGACAACCATACATCATACGTTGATTATCCCCTTATGGAATACATCAAGATTGCCAACATGCGGCAAACTTTCGGCAATGGTGAAGGGTTTTGGGATTACATCAGCCGGGCATACCAGCTGTGCAGCCCAAGGGGGGAAAGCGGCGGTGCCCTGGGCATGCTGCTGGCTTGGCCTTTGTATAGAGGCCTTGGAACAGCCGTGAGCGTGGGGCTGCTGGGGATTGCCATTCTTGGCCTTTTGATATTGCTATCCAAGCTGGATGTCAAGGCAATGGCCTTTAACTTGCGGGAACGCTCTGGTGAAAGAAGAGAAGCAAAGGAGCAGGCAGCCATGCAACGCCAGGCGGAGGAAGAGGAATGGCGGCGTCAGGAAGCCCAGCGACAGGCGGCTGCCCGTGCTCAAAGCAATCTGGCACCTGCCTATCAGCGCAGAGGCGGACCCATGCAACCTGGGGTAAACAATGCACCAGTATACCGCGGCCCGGAATTGTATGACGAAACCATCGCACCTATGGATGAGGCTGGCAGTGCGCCTATGGATGTGGCTGGCGCTATGAAGCGGGCCAAGGGGCGAAAAGTCGTAGAGCCCCCACCGCCACCTGTCTATACCCCGCCTAAACCCAAGGAGGACGATCTGCCTTGGGAGGAGGATCCGGTTACCGCCAAGGAGTTGGACAGCAGCCGCAGCATTTTAAAGCCCTTGCGA
>JAEZKD010000004.1 GCA_023415655.1 Bacillota bacterium
ATTGTCTAGGTTCGAATCCTAGTTCCCCAGCCATTTTTTATGCCTCCGTGGTCTAGTGGCCTAGGACACCGCCCTCTCAAGGCGGCAACACGGGTTCGAATCCCGTCGGGGGTGCCATGAGAAAAGCCAGGAAACGCAAGTGGTTCCGGGCTTTTTTGTTGCTTCAAAATTGCATTTACCCTTTAGTTTGGCTTTTGTTAAGTGAAAGGATAATGAATGCAAGTTGAATACGAGCGCGCATATGAGAACAATCGCGAAAACCAAAGGCAACCGTTTGATGGTTTTGATGGTGTTACAGAAAACATTGCTGTCGAATTGAAGGTTTCTTCGAAGCATTTGTCCAAAGTGTATTAGCAGCCATATGAGTGATTAATCGACTATGACCCGTGTTCTGAATACCAGACAACTACGTTCTGACAGAGTTATATACCTTTATGGGGTCATGATCATACCGCTGTAATGGCATCTAAATCAGTGATACAAATGAACTCATATTACGAAGGAGTATGCCTGTATGTTGACATTGGAAGAACGCCTGCGCCTCTTACGTGCACCCGAAGGACAGATCGAAATGGTTTTGGATACGGATGCTTATAATGAAGTTGATGATCAGTTCGCCATCGCTTATGCACTGCGTGCCCAGCGCGTTATCCTGCATGCTTTATATGCCGCACCGTTTCATAACGCACGGTCAACAGGGCCGGAAGATGGCATGGAAAAAAGCTACGATGAAATTGACAAGCTGTTAAAACTGGCCAATGCCGATATCCCGCTTTTTAAGGGCTCGCCACGTTATCTCCAAAACGAAACGACACCTGTTGAATCGCCTGCCGCACGGGACCTTGCAGCCCGCGCCATGACCTATTCAACCAGCAATCCGCTTTATGTTGTTGCCATAGGCGCTATTACCAATGTCGCATCCGCATTGCTGATGGCACCCGAGATTGCAGACCGTATTGTGGTTGTCTGGTTGGGCGGCCATGCTGTGGAATGGCCGGACACTGCTGAATTTAATTTACAGCAGGATGTAGCCGCTGCACGTGTCGTGTTCTCCTCAGGTGCACCGCTGGTTATTTTGCCATGCAATGGAGTGGTCAGTGCATTTACCACAACAGGTCCAGAGTTGGAGCATTGGGTGCTTGGTCACAATGCCTTGGCCGATTACCTTGTCCGGCAAACAGTGGAGGAGGCGAACAGCTACGCTGCAGGCCGCGTGTGGAGCCGTGTCATATGGGATGTAACCGTTATGGGCTGGCTGTTGGGCGGTAACGATCGTTTTGTAAAAACACGTTTTATTCATACTCCCATACCCGAGTATGATCACCATTATGCCTTTGATCCCCGCCGGCCATTTTGCGCTTATGTATATCACATCCATCGAGACGCACTGATGGGCGATTTGTTTGCCACCCTCACCCAATAACATCGGGAGGCTATTTACATATCGAGCAGAGCAGGTGATTAGCAATGGCAAGAATATTAAACTTTGGCTCCTTAAATCTGGATTTTGTGTATCAGGTGCCGCACTTGGTAAAGACCGGAGAGACATTGTCCGCAACAGGCTATACGTGCCATGCAGGCGGTAAGGGGTTGAACCAGTCCATCGCCTTGCGGCAGGCCGGCGCCGACATTTGTCATGCTGGAAAGATAGGCAGCGATGGCACCATGCTGGTGGACATGCTCAAGCAGTATGGAGTCAATACGCAATATATCAGGGTATGCCCAGAAAAAACAGGCCATGCAGTCATACAAGTGGACAAGCAGGGGCAAAACTGCATTTTGCTTTTTGGTGGTGCAAATCAGGCCATTGAAACAGCAGACATTAACACTGTCCTTGGAGACTTTTCAGCAGGGGACGTGCTGGTTTTGCAAAATGAGATTAACCAGATGAATGATCTGCTGCATGCTGGGCGAAAGCAAGGAATGAAAATCATACTCAATCCTTCTCCATACTCCAGTGAGATGCTTCAATATGATTTGGATATGGTGGATCTATTTGTATTAAATGAAATTGAAGGCGAAGCAATGACCGGCGTCAGCGACAGCCAAAGCATGGGACAAGCAATGCAAAAGCGCTTCCCAAAGGCGGCCATCCTATTAACGCTGGGAGAATCAGGCTCAGAGTATCTGGCTGAAAACTGTTATGTTAGGCAGGCAGCATATTCCGTTCCTGTCGTGGATACGACAGCAGCCGGAGATACTTTTTTAGGTTATTTTGTGGCGCGTACTGCTCTGGGCGACACAGTGGAGCAAGCATTAAAACTGGCTGCTGCCGCCGCTGCCATGGCCGTCAGCACAGCTGGAGCTGCACGATCCATTCCATCACTTGCCATGGTCAAAGAAGCCTTTGAAGGAAAGATTTAAGCGTCAGTATCTCCACCTCAATGGTTGTGCTAAAGGGAGAAGAAAAGCAAAGGGACAGGCTCAACGCCTGTCCCTGTTTTGTTACGAAAGAGCCTGCCAGATGCTTATCCAATAGTTATTAGAAAAGCATAGGCAGGCTTCATTGTTAAAGTTTCACTTTTGCAGGATTACAGCCCGATTGTCGATAGATACTCCCTACTCAGCTTTGCGGCTTCCAAAGGAGTCCGTTCCATGGACTGGTCCTGCTCAACGATCAGCCACTTAGCGCCGCTTTCAACGGCCGCAGCTACGATGGCGGGGAAATCCTGGCTGCCCATGCCCACAGGCTTGAAGGAGAAAGCCACATCCGCATCGGCTATCTTGTCGGTACCGATAAGTCCGTAAGGCGTTTTCCCATCCCGGCGGCCCACATAATCCTTCAAATGCACCAAGGGACAGCGGCCGGCATACTTGCGCACATATTCAGCAGGTTCAAGGCCTGCATACTTTACCCAGCAGGTATCGATCTCGGTCTGCAAAATATCGGCAGGTACAGCATCATACAAAAAGTCCAGACCATACTGGCTAGATAACTTTACAAACTCAAAATCATGGTTGTGGTACAAAAGGGTTATACCCGCTTCTTTGCACAGCCTGCCGAATTTAAAAATCACCTGGATCATAGCCGCAAAACGCGGCCCGCCGGGCCTGCTGGATTCATCCAAGAAGGGAACGGCAATGTATGGGCATCCGATGGTTTGATGATAGGCAATGGTGCCGAACATATCTGCCTCGATCAATGCCATTGGCACATGGCTGGATACAGCCTGCAAGCCATGCTTTTCAAGCATTGCCTTTACATTGTCTGCCGTATGGCCGTAAAAGCCTGCAAATTCCACACCGTCATACCCGATGGCCTTGATTTGTCCAAGGGTTGCATCAAAATCACGCTGGGCATCCTCACGGGCGGAATATATCTGATACGCGATTGGAAGCTTCATATTGCACTCCTTACTATCAGTCGAAGAACACGGGCTTGCCGGTCTTGGCAGACTCGTAGATGGCCTCCAGGATCTGGGTCACAACCAGCGCCTGTTCAGGCTTTACCAACAGAGGTTGAGTATCATCCAGCACATGGCTAATCCACATTTTTGCTTCCAGATCAGCAGGAGACATGGATTCGCCGTCATAGAAGGCTGCACCACCGGCTTTCAGGTCCGGTACGGTTACAAAGGTCTTTGAGAACTTTTCGCCATTTAAGCGTAGCGCACCGTTCTCGCCCAGCATATCGGCACCGCCCTCGCTGCCACTGAGCATGGTCTTGGCTTCATGCACAAAC
>JAEZKD010000013.1 GCA_023415655.1 Bacillota bacterium
CGTCTTTCCTTTAATATGCTAATGTTTTCATTCACACGTTTTTTACTTAATGGATAGATAAATAGTAATGACATCGCAACTAAGAAGTATAAAATTGCTGGAATTAAAGTGGCAATATTATAAATACCGTTTAATACCGATTGAGTCTGCACTTGTTGTGCGGAATTATATCCAATCCACTGCAATGCCCAACCGCCTAAGCCACCTGCTACTGCTTGTCCAAGTTTACGCGCAAAGGAATATGCTCCATAGATCGTTCCATCTTCGCGTGTCCCTGTTCTTACTTCCTGATCATCGATAATATCTGTGATGAATGCCCACATAATCAAATTAAAGATACCAAAGCCAATAAATCCAATGAGATTAATAATGATATAAACCCACATAGATTCTGTATGGATGATAAATAACAGGAAGTTTGCAAGTGCTCCACACAGACATCCAAATACTCCAACTTCTTTTTTCCCAAACTTTTTGCTAATTGGTACTGCAAAAGGAGCAAGTATGAATCCTGGTATCATACTGATGATACTCATAATCGCAACACCATTCTTATCCTTAAAATAATCAATAAAAAGATACTGATTGATTGTTGCATTCATAAGTTGAGCTGCAAGCACGCAAATCGCTGCAAGTACAATACCAAGCATAGAACGGCTTGTTACTAAAGCTTTCAGTGTCTGAACAATGCTTTGTTTTTCTGAAGAACGTTTTTCTTCGACTTTTACTCTCTCTGTTGTATTAAAATAGCATACTAAGTAGCATAACATAGCGATGATAGAAAAAGCTCCTGCTACTAAAGTAAATCTAGGTCCATTTACAATCTGATTACCAAATTCATCCGTAGAGTAAATTAGCATTGGAGCACCAACACCAACTACAAGGTTCGTAATCGTTGAACCGATACTACGGAACGTTGATAAGGAAGCACGGTCATCAGCTTCCGCACTTAAAACAGATGCCATAGAACCGTATGGTATATTAATTGCTGTATAACAAATACTTCCCCAAAGAATATATGTAACAAACATGTATACGATACGTATCGTCATTGGTGCGTCTACTATCGCGCATTGATACATCAAAAAGCTTGCTAATGCAACTGGCCCACACATCCACTTCATCCATGGTCTGAATTTTCCATCTTTCGTTGCTTTCTTTTTATCTGCAATACGCCCCATCGTAATGTCTGTGAATGCATCTAAGAATCTAGAAATTACAAATAAAGTTCCTACAATACCTGCATCGACACCTAGTACTTTCGTATAAAATACCATCAAATAAATACTGGCAAATAGAAATGTAAAATCATTTCCAAAATTCCCAAACATGTAACCAATTTTGTCCCGTAAGCCAAAAGAACTAGTTAATTTTTTCCCCATAATAAATATCCTTTCCTTTTTGTTATTTTTCTAACAATCGCATTTTATCAAATTTTTGATTCTATGCGTGAGTGTTTTTTTTAGATTTTACAGGAATATTTTTATATGATTTCTTGCATTTCTTTTTCATTTATATCATAATAAGTTGGTGCATTATTTATTTACAAAGGATTAACGTTATGGGATATAATATCGAACTTCAATTTTTAACAAACATGCTGCAAAAATACAACTTGCAAGTATTAAAACTGACAAAAGAAACTCTTTATGATTCCTATGTAGATCTTGGTCTACGTGTACAACTCAATCAAGCGAAACACTATCATCAATTACTTTCTGATGCCATCAACCTAATGAAACCTCATACGATATATCAAGTGAGCGACCAATTTGGGTGTAACTATGTCTTTCTGGAATTAGCACATACCTCCCAAAAGGAATATTTATTTATTGGCCCATATCTCACAGAATCACCCTCCAATGAACAACTTTTAGACTTGATAGAACAACTTTCCCTGCCAACACAGTTATCAGCTGTGATCGAGCGATACTACCATGTTGTTCCTGTAATTCCTGAGCGAAGTACAATTCTCATTCCAGTTGAGACCTTCGCTGAACACATTTGGAACGGAAGCAATAATTTCAATGTACGTGATATCAATCTGGAATTGTCTACCGATTCTTCGTTCCTATCAGGGGCAAACACCTATGTGACTGAAGATGAAGTAAGTTCCTCGATGAATCGGATTGAAGCTCTTTATACTTATGAAAAGGAATTAATGTTGGCAGTTTCTCTTGGATTAACACATAAAGCAGATAGTCTTTTTTCTGGACTTTCCATTCATAAATTTGAAAAACGCTCGACAAATTCTGTTCGAAATATGCAAAATTACTGTATTATAATGAATACGCTAATGAGAAAAGCTGCTGAACAGGGTGGAGTCCATCCTTTCCACCTCAATGGTATCTCTACCTCTTTTGCACACAAAATTGAATCACTCACTACCGCTACGGATGGTCTAAAGCTCATTGTTGATATCTTCCGAGCTTATTGTCGTTTAGTGAAGAAACATTCCACTAACCAATATTCCGCGCCAATCCAAAAAACAATTTTATATATAGAAACGAACTTGAGTGACAATCTAAGTCTAAAGAACCTTGCAAAAATTAATAATTTCAACGACTGTTATCTTTCTGCACTATTTAAAAAGGAAACAGGAAAAACACTGACTGATTTCATCACTGAGCAACGAATTCAACGAGCCAATAAGCTTCTTGCTTCTAGCACCTTACCGATACAGACCATCGCACAAAACTGTGGATTCTCTGATGTGAATTATTTTTCAAAAACATTTAAGAAGAAAATGCAAAAATCACCGAGTGAATATCGTAATAATACTCAGGGTTTATTTCCAAAATAAAGTATTACTTACATAAAACAATACTTTAACTGAAGCAAAAAAGAAGAACGATAGGAATCAGAGGATTCTTATCGTTCTTCTTTTATATACATATTCCATATTCGTTTCAGAAACAACGTAGCTTCTCATCTTGAGAGTTGCGTAGATAAATATCTAAACTCCTTATATTATCGCCACCAATACGAAGTTTAGAATAAAGAGTATTGTTGAAACCCAAAGAGCAGGATTAATTTCTTTGATTTGATTTTTACAGATCTTAACAATGATGTAAAAGATAAAGCCAGCTGCGATACCATATGAGATACTATAGCAAAGCGCCATGAAAATACCTGCAAAGAATGCTGGAACTGCTTCCTCTAAATCATCCCATTTTACTTCCTTAAAGGAAGAAAGCATCATAACACCAACAATAATAAGAGCTGGTGCAGTTGCTGCACTTGGCACCGCACTAATAACTGGAGCAAAGAATGCACTAACTGCAAATAAAATTGCTACTACAACACTAGTAAGACCTGTACGTCCACCAGCACCAATACCAGCAGCACTCTCTACGTATGTTGTTACGTTGGAGGTACCAAAAATTGCACCAATCGTTGTAGCTGTAGAATCAGCAAATAAAGCCTTATCCATCTTTGATTTTAAACCTGAACTGTTTTCTAATGCTGCTTCATCTTCTTCAGAGAAGATACCAGTTTTTCTTCCAGTACCGATGAAGGTACCGATGGAATCAAAGGTATCGGATAAGCTAAATGCAAAAATAGTCATAAGAACGATTGGAAGCTTGCTAATATCACTGAATAAAGAAAGTAATCCTGGATTACCAAACGCCGCCAAAAAGGTTTCTGGAAGCTGGGAACATGCTTCACTAAAGCTCATGCTTGTTCCAATACTTGTGACACCAAATGGAATACCAAGAAGTGTTGTTACCACAATACCAATAAAGATTGCTCCTTTTACTTTACGAATCAATAGAATCACTGTTAATACAATACCAAAGATTGCAAGTAACACGGCAGGGGTATTGAGAGTTACGATTGCAGGAACTGCTGATGAGTTCGCAATTACAGTACCACTGTCAAGTTGAACATAAGTACCAGGATCAGATGTAAAATTAATAAGACCTGCATTCTTAATGCCTATGTATGCAATGAAGATACCAATACCTCCACCGATTGCATTCTGCAAGCTATGAGGGATTGCTTTAATAATTAATTTACGGATTTTTGTAACTGTAATAAATACGTTCACCAAACCACAAATTAAAACCATTGCCAATGCTTCTTCCCAAGTAAAGCCAAGCTGGAAAACAACTGTGAAAACGAAAAATGCATTCAAACCCATTCCAGGTGCTTGTGCATATGGAACATTGGCAACCAATGCCATAACTAAGGTTCCAATGATAGACGCAATGATCGTAGATAAAAATACCGCACCCCAAGGCATACCAGCCTGTGAAAGCATATTGGGATTAACCATAATAATGTAAGCCATTGCAAAAAATGTAGTAAAACCGGCAATGATCTCGGTACGTACGTTCGTACCATTTTCTTTGAGTTTAAAGTATCTCTCCATATTTCCTCCTAATTTGTGATGAGTACTAATAAATATTACCAATTCTGCCTTTTTTCGTCAACGGATATTTCCATCTTTACTTATTATCATTTTTAATGTTATTATTCAAAATCTCTAATAAATACTCTTTAAACAAGCTTTTGGTTTATACTACATACAAAATCAACTTATATATACAGAACAAAGTGTGCTTTGCACACTCTCACGATTAATATAAGTCTACGGGAATTATTACATTATCCAAAAACTTGACGTAATTCAATTTGCCCTTCACCAAAGCCCTGAGGATCTGGTGCTCTCATTGCCCATTCGATTGCTTCTTCTCTTGACTTAACATCAATTAAAAAGAAACCGGCAATCAGTTCTTTCGTATCTGTGAATGGTCCTTCCGTAACAATAGGACTTTCTCCTGGATTTTGATATGAGATACGAATCCCATTGGAGCTTGGATGTAGACCCTTGGCCATAACCTTTACACCCGCCTTCTCTAAATCCTCATTGTATTGATCCATCTGTTGCATGAGTTCTTGACTTGGAAGATTACCTGCCTCTGAATTCTTTGATGCTTTTACAAGTAACATGAATAACATGGTTTCCCTCCTTCATAATGAATTCTATTGGATACCTCGATTGAAGAGGTAAGTTGCATTGAATAACACACGGTAGTAATATCCAATATATTATCACTATAATAAGATGAACTACCATGTATCATAATAATACCATATAATTACTAGGAATACCAGATAATTACTTAGGATTCCATAAAATCACATTCGATTATCCAAATAAATAGAAAGATATCAAAAACGAATAAAAGCCTTCCAGCTTCTTCCCAGATAACTTACTCCTGAGATAAATGAAACCGAAAGACTTCTATTCAAGGATAGGATATTATACTCAAAAAATGATTTCTAATAAATTAATGTTGTCAAAACTATTTCGTTTCCATGATGTACTGATTTAAAATGCTCTCTAATAGTTCTTGACGACCGGATACATTAGGTGTAACTCCATTCTCTAATGCATAAGCTTCTAATTCTTTAAATCCAACTTTGCCTTCTACAATGTTCTTACCAATACCTTCTTTGTAGCTTGCATAGCGTTTCTCTTTAAAATCTTCAAATACTCTATCTTCAATTAATTTGGCAGCTACTTTTAAGCCTCTTGCAAATGCATCCATACCTGCAATGTAAGCATAAAATAAATCATCTTCTTCAAAGGAAGCTCTTCTTACTTTGGAGTCAAAGTTTAATCCGCCAGTTTTAAATCCACCATCTAATAAGATTTCATACATAGCAAGAGTAGTATCATAAACATTCGTAGGGAACTGATCAGTATCCCATCCAAGTAACATATCACCCTGATTTGCATCAACACTACCAAGAGCACCATTGATACGGCTCTGATTTAATTCATGTTGGAATGTATGTTGTGCAAGTGTAGCATGGTTAGCTTCAATGTTAAGTTTAAAGTAATCCTGTAAATTGTATTTTCTCAAGAAAGAAATAACAGTTGCTGCATCAAAATCATATTGATGTTTGGTTGGTTCCTTTGGCTTTGGCTCGATTAATAGCTGTCCTGTAAAACCAATCTCTTTTGCATAATCTACAGCCATTCTAAGTAATCTTGCAAGATTGTCAAGCTCTAATGCAGTGTCTGTGTTCAATAAGGTTTCATAACCTTCACGGCCACCCCAGAATACATAGTTTTCTCCGCCTAACTCTTTTGTGATTTCCATTGCTTTCTTAATCTGAGCTGCTGCATAAGCAAAAACAGTTGCATTACAAGAAGTTCCAGCACCATGCACAAATCTATCATGACCAAATGCATTGGTTGTTCCCCATAAACACTTAATTCCTGTTCTAGCCATCTCTTCTTTAATAACTCCAACAATGACATCAAGTCTTTCATTCGTTTCTTTTAAATCCTTGCCCATTGGAGCAATGTCTCTGTCGTGGAAACAGAAATATGGAATCTGAGCCTTTTCCATAAATTCAAATGCTGCATGAACACGTTCAATTGCTTTTTCCATACAATCTTCTGTATTATCCCATGGACGGAACATACTTGGACCACCAAATGGGTCATTCCCCATATATGTAAGAGTATGCCAATAAGACATTGCAAATCTAAGCTGCTCTTTCATGGTTTTTCCCATTACTACCTCATCGGGATTATAGTATTTGAATGCCAGTGGATTCTTGCTTTCTGGACCTTCATAATTTATTTTGCCAATACCATTAAAATAACTCATAATTTCCTCCTTATTTATTTAGTTTAGTGAGCGAACTAATTATAATTTAAATCTACTATAATTTTCTATTTTTGTCAATATGTATTTGGTTAATAGTAAAAATAAATTTAAAGAACCTTTTAGAATTATAAATATGATGTACTACAAACAATACATCTTCTAGACTTTTACAATACTAAGTTAGTACTTCTATGTATACCAACCAAAAAGTGGTTAGCCGTTACACAGCTAACCACTAATCTTTAAACCAATTTACCTTCGGTTTTACTATTTATGAATCACTTCATGTTATTATCTCCATCTAGTAATAATAGTGCTTCAAGTTCAGGTTTTTCTCCTACCAGACCAATTGCATAAATCGTATAGTATTTATTTGCCACCAAATTAACATTAGGTACCGTAAGAACAACATTGGAAGTTCCTGCTACTCTTACTTGAAGTGTATAACTCATCGGGGTAACATCCATATAAGGAGTAATGTGTTTGAACGAAACATTACTAAAAATAACGGTTCCATCTGGCAGTGTAATGTCTACTGCCGGAGCATTTGGGGATAGATGTAAGAAACGTATCAAAGCTTTGCCTGGCATTCTTGTTTCATTCGCATCTGGAATAGCAAGTAATTCTATATCACTAAGAGTACCAACTGCAGCAACTGTGATGATAGCATTTCTATTAACTGTTAACATATTCGATATAACCGCAGAATCCTTAGTGCCAGCAACATATAGAGAAATTCTATACGTTCCTTCAGGGACAGGTAAATAATCTGTATAGACTCCATATGCAAGATTATTTACAATTAATTGATCATTCGCATATATATCAACATTAGGTGCATCAGGTACTGTGTGTATGATACGTACGTAACCCATTGATAACTCTCTTTGGGCGTACATGGAACTATTATACATATTTCATTCTCCAAGATTAAATTACGATATATTATATGCTAAAATATGAGGATCTGTGACATTTTAATTCAATAAATTATAGGATCAAGTTCGATTAATCAATAAAACTCTATTATCATCCTTATGAAGCATAATGATCGCTATGAATTTGAATCTAACATGCTTAGTGCAAATGCGAATAAAAATCTTTTACCAACAGATAATAACGATATTCTGACAACAATCATCGATTTTTATGAAAAGGAGCAAATGAATGGATCGCGAGAATCTCATAGAACAAGTAAAAAACGAATATGAACGTATGGCCTCCAATGAATCCCAACAGAATTCTCTTCAAGCTACAGATGTTCTAACACCGGAAGCCTACTATGAAAAGCTGTTAAGCAAAACCATCGATGAAATTAATAAAGGAACCTTTGACGATTATAAATCTGGTCAAGAAGTAGTAACTGCTGTTGCAAACAACAAAACTTTACTATCGGATTGGAAGTAACTTTGAATCATACCTTTCGTCTCTGTCATAACTTAATTCTTTTTGAGCAGAGCTATTATGCTCTGCTCAATTGAGTCAGCTTTCACTCGTTTTGATGAAAGTAATATTATTTATCTACTGCAATTGGTTGTCTCCCATTAATGTCAGTAAATCCATACTTTAAGCCTATATCTCCAGTACATAGAACCTTACCGCTTTGTTCAATGGCACTATCATCCTGTTCCAAAGCAGCAACACAGCGCCCGACAAACTGCGGTGTTTCCATTTCTTCTAAGCAAAGAGAGGAGTCA
>JAEZKD010000016.1 GCA_023415655.1 Bacillota bacterium
CAACATCACAAGACGGTCAATACCGATACCGATACCGCCTGTAGGTGGCATACCGTATGCTAATGCACTTAAGAAATCCTCATCTAAAGAGTTCGCTTCTTCATCACCAGCAGCCTTTAAAGCTTCCTGTGCCATGAAACGTTCTCTCTGATCAATAGGATCATTTAACTCAGAATAAGCATTTGCGAACTCTCTCTTAGTTACGAATAACTCGAAACGTTCTACATAATCTGGGTTGCTTGGTTTTTTCTTAGTAAGTGGTGAAATCTCAACTGGGTGATCCATAACAAAGGTTGGTTGGATCAAGTTTTCTTCTACATAATGTTCAAAGAATAAGTTAAGGATATCGCCGCGTTTATGTCTCGCTTCGAAAGCAATGTGGTGTTCTTTTGCAAGAGCCTTTGCTTCTTCTTCGGTTTTAATCTCGTTAAAGTCAACGTTGGCATACTTCTTAACCGCATCTACCATAGTGATACGTTCGAATGGCTTACCAAGATCAATTTCAACCCCTTCGTAAGTAACTGTGGTTGTACCAAGAATCTTGGTAGCAAGAGTGCGGAATAAATCTTCTGTTAAGTCCATCATCCCATGATAGTCTGTGTATGCTTGGTATAACTCTAATAACGTAAACTCTGGATTATGACGAACGGAAAGTCCTTCGTTACGGAATACTCGTCCAATTTCATATACACGCTCTAAACCACCAACGATCAGACGCTTTAATGGTAATTCAAGAGAGATTCTAAGATTTAAATCCTCATCTAAAGAGTTGTGGTGAGTAGTGAATGGACGCGCTGCTGCACCACCTGCATTCTTAACAAGAACCGGAGTTTCAACTTCGATAAAGTCACGACCATCTAAGAAGTTACGAATCTCACGAATAATTAAAGAACGTTTGATAAAAGTATCCTTAACTTCAGGATTCATCATTAAATCAACATGTCTTTGACGGTATCTTGTGTCGGTGTCGGTCAAGCCATGATATTTTTCAGGAAGTACCTGAAGGCATTTTGAAAGTAATGTGATCTCATTTGCACGTACAGAAATCTCACCTGCATGCGTCTTAAATACTTCACCTTTAATACCTACGATATCACCTAAGTCGAATTTCTTAAAAGCAGCGTAAGGTTCCTCTCCAAGAACATCTCTTTGTACATAAGACTGCATACTACCAGTCTTGTCCTGTACATGAATAAAGGATGCTTTCCCCATCACTCGTTTTGTCATAATACGTCCTGCGATGGAAACTTCCTTACCTTCAAATTCTTCAAATTTGTTTTTTATCTCTGTTGTATGATTGGTAACATCGTACTTCATAATCTGGAATGGATCATTCCCAGCTGTTTGTAAGTCTGCAAGCTTTTGCATCTTTACTTTAATCAACTCATTTACATTCACCTGCGGGGTGTTTTGCTCATTTTGTACGTTCTTTTCTTCTGCCACTTTACGTCCTTCCTTTCTATACATAGAAGGCGACCATTGATATGCCAAGCAAATCATATGGTCGCCTTCCGACATACTTAACTAAAAGATCTCTGAATTTCAAGTACCTGATAGCTAAAAGTATTGCCATTGATTTCAACATCAACAACATCATTGTGTCTTTTTCCAATCAATGCTTTACCTACCGGAGACTCATTAGAAATCTTCCCTTTTAAACTGTTCGCTTCTGTGGAGCCAACAATTTTATATTCTAATTCATCATTATATTCTAAATCTAAAATCTTAACGCGACATCCAATGTTGATCACATCAACGTCGACTTCATCTTCTACGACAACTTCGGCATTCTTAAGAATTTTGTCAATCTCCTCGATTCTAGCTTCGATGTCTCTTTGCTCATCCTTTGCTGCATCATATTCAGCATTCTCAGATAAGTCTCCTTGTTCTCTCGCTTCTTTGATCTTCTCAGCTACTTCCTTACGTCTGTTAAGCTTGAGATCCTGAAGTTCGTCCTCTAACTGCTTCAAACCAGCATAGGTTAAAATGTTTTTCTTTTCTGCCATTGAAATACCCTTCCTCCATACAACATTATTCTCTAGTGAAATATATCATTGCAGTCGACACACATAAGCATAAAAACGATATAATACCAATATTCAAAGTATTATATCGTATTCACTAACACTTGTCAATAATTCAGCCTCGATATATTTATACATTTATATGTGGCTTGACATGATTATTATTCCCTGAATTCATAGTAACATAAATAACTGTGCTAAGAAAATTTTTGAAGCTCTTAGCGGTAGACTTTTCATGGTAATAACAACAACTGAGCTAAGAAATTTCATGAAATCTCTTAGCTCTTAATCCTATCAATTGTCTTCACACTATTATGTATCACTTTTATTTTCTTATTCGTAATCATATCCCTTTTTCTAGAAGTTTTCCATCAAGTTTTCTATCAATTTTTCTAGAAGTTTTTTATCAATTGTTATTAGTATTCTATGCGTTTTTCTTTGAAATTGCCACATATATTTCTACAGATTTTCTATAATTTTATGATATGTTATGTTAATGATTTTCTGTAAGTTTTACATCTAATTTTTCAATCTTTTTTAATAAACATTTTTACATAGTTTTTCTATAAGTTCTTCTATTATAATTTTCTCCTTCTCTCCTCCTTAAACATCACTTATTTTATGAATGAATCCTCCTCTTTTGGTGCAACCTTTTCCTATAGCAAATCGCTGTTCGAATTTAGGCATATTGACACGTCTGTGTATGCTATTTGTTTATGGAATTGGAATTTTTTATCTAATTTACTCTGAATTTGACAGATAGTGCTTAGTTTTCTCACTCAATATGAAAGAAATACTTTACTATTTTACACTTTAGTGATAATCTTAAAACTGTGTATTTCTATTAATACACGACTTTTACATTCTTTTAGGAGGATATCGAAAAATGGCTAGAAAAATGAAAACTATGGATGGTAACACCGCAGCAGCTCACGTGTCTTATGCGTTTACTGATGTAGCCGCTATCTATCCTATTACTCCTTCTTCTCCAATGGCCGACTACACAGATATGTGGGCTACTCAGGGAAGAAAGAACATCTTCGGTCACGAGGTTTTACTCTCCGAGATGCAGTCTGAAGCTGGTGCCGCTGGTGCCGTACATGGTTCCTTACAAGCTGGTGCTTTAACTACTACTTATACAGCTTCTCAAGGTTTATTATTAATGATACCAAATATGTACAAAATCGCAGGTGAGTTATTACCAGGTGTAATTAACGTTACAGCTCGTGCAATTGCTACACATGCACTTTCCATCTTTGGTGATCACTCTGATATTTATGCAGCTCGTCAGACAGGTTTTGCTATGCTATGTTCAGGCAACGTACAAGAAACAATGGACTTAGGTGCAGTTGCTCACCTTACAGCAATCAAGGGCCGTGTTCCATTTATGCATTTCTTCGATGGTTTTAGAACATCCCATGAGCTTCAAAAAATTGAAACTTGGGATTACGAGGATTTAAAAGAGTTAGCAGATATGGATGCAATCAATGAATTCCGTAATCGTGCATTAAATCCTGAACATCCAGTTCAGCGTGGTACTGCTCAGAATCCTGATGTATTCTTCCAGGCAAGAGAAGCATGCAACAAGTACTATGATGCAGTTCCTGAATTAACACAACAGTATATGGATAAAGTTAATGCCAAAATTGGTACTAACTATAAATTATTCAACTACTATGGTGCTCAGGATGCAGAACACGTTATTATCGCTATGGGTTCTGTATGTGACACAATTGAAGAAACAATTGACTATGTCAATGCTAATGGTGGTAAGGTTGGTCTTATTAAAGTTCGTCTTTATCGTCCATTCTCAGCAAAACATTTAATCGAAGCTATCCCAGCTTCTGTTAAGAAAATTTCTGTACTTGATCGTACAAAAGAACCAGGTGCTCTTGGTGAGCCATTATACCTTGATGTTGTGGCTGCATTAAAAGATACTCAGTTCCACAACGTTCCAGTATTCACAGGACGTTATGGTTTAGGTTCCAAAGATACAACTCCAGCACAGATTCTTGCTGTTTATAACAACGAAGAGAAGAAAGTATTTACAATCGGTATCAACGATGACGTAACAAACCTTTCTCTTGAAATCAAAGAAAATCCAGATACTGCAAATGCAAGTACAACTTCTTGTAAGTTCTGGGGTCTTGGTGCCGATGGTACAGTAGGTGCTAACAAGAACTCCATCAAGATCATTGGTGATCATACTGACAAATATGCACAAGCATACTTTGATTATGACTCCAAAAAATCTGGTGGTGTAACAATTTCTCATTTAAGATTCGGTGATAGCCCAATTCGTTCTACTTACCTAATCAACAAAGCAGATTTTGTTGCTTGTCATTCCCCAGCATATATTAGAAAATATAACATGGTTCAGGATCTTAAGAAGGGTGCAACTTTCTTATTAAACTGTTCTTGGGATATGGAAGATCTTGAAAAGAACCTTCCAGGACAAGTTAAGAGATATATGGCACAAAACAACATCAAGTTCTATACCATCGACGGTATTAAGATTGGTAAAGAAGTTGGTTTAGGTGGACGTATCAATACAATTCTTCAGGCTGCTTTCTTTAAACTTGCTAACATCATTCCAATTGAGGATGCTGTGAAGTATATGAAGGATGCTGCAACTGCTTCTTACTCCAAGAAGGGTGATGACGTTGTTAAGATGAATCATACTGCAATCGACCGTGGTGTTGAAGGCATTGTTGAAATCAAGGTTCCTGCAGAATGGGCAAATGCTACTGACGAAAGCTTAGAAACAAAAGCTACAAGTGGTAAGCCAGAAGTATTAAACTATGTAAATACTATCTTAAATGCAGTAAATTCTCAGACAGGTAACGACCTTCCTGTATCTGCTTTCGTAGATAATGCAGATGGTACTGTTCCTCTTGGAACTGCAGCTTATGAAAAACGTGGTATTGCAATCGATGTTCCAGTATGGAATCCAGAAATCTGTTTACAGTGTAACCTTTGTTCTTATGTATGCCCTCACTCTGTAATCCGTCCAGTTGCGATGACAGACGAGGAACTTGCAAAAGCTCCTGAAGGTGCAAAATCTGTAGCAATGAAGGGTACTGATAAAACATTTGCTATTACAATCTCCGTACTTGACTGTACTGGTTGTGGAAGCTGTGTGAATGTGTGTCCAGAAGTTAAGGGTCAAAAAGCTCTTTCCATGGATTTACTTGAAAGTCAGTTAGAAACTCAGAAGATGTTCGATTATGGTATCACATTAGATGAGCCAAAGGATATCATTGCAAAATTCAAAGAAACTACAGTAAAAGGTTCTCAGTTCAAGCAACCATTACTTGAGTTCTCCGGAGCTTGTGCAGGTTGTGGTGAAACACCTTACGCAAAATTAGTTACTCAGTTATTCGGTGATAGAATGTATATCGCTAATGCAACAGGATGTTCTTCTATCTGGGGTGGTTCTTCTCCATCTACACCTTATACTGTGAACAAAGAAGGCAAAGGTCCAGCATGGGCAAACTCCTTATTCGAGGACAATGCTGAATTCGGTTTCGGTATGCAGCTTGCTCAGCTTGCACTTAGAAAGCGCTTAATTGACGCAGTTGAGAACTTAGTAAATACTGCTGAAAAAGAAGAAGTAAAGACTGCTTGTGAACAGTTCCTTGCAACTAAGGATTCCTCCACATTAAATGCAGAACCTTCTAAGAAGTTAATTGCTGCATTAGAAGCATGCAATTGTGACAATGCTGATAAGAAATATATCCTTGAGAATAAGAGCTTCTTATCTAAGAAATCTCAGTGGATCTTCGGTGGTGACGGTTGGGCTTACGACATCGGCTTCGGTGGTTTAGATCACGTTCTTGCTGCTGGCCATGACGTAAACATTATGGTATTCGATACAGAAGTTTACTCCAATACTGGTGGTCAGGCTTCCAAAGCTACTCCAACTGGTTCTATCGCTCAGTTCGCTGCTGGTGGTAAAGATACTAAGAAGAAAGATCTTGCAGAAATTGCAATGAGCTACGGCTATGTATATGTAGCACAGATCGCTCAGGGTGCTGACTACAATCAGTGTGTAAAAGCAATTGCAGAAGCTGAAGCTTACCCAGGACCATCCATCATCATCGCATATGCTCCATGTATCGCTCATGGTATCAAGGGTGGATTAAAGGGTGCTCAGACAGAAGAAAAACGTGCAGTTGAAG
>JAEZKD010000034.1 GCA_023415655.1 Bacillota bacterium
ATTAGAAGAAGTCGTTGATACTCTACGTAAGGAATTGAGAGATCGTCATATCAAACGTCTTCAAAAAGGCCATTGTACTACTGAATTAGGATTTATTTACACGGATATCTTAACTAACTATGAAAGAGTTTCCGATCATTGTAGTAATATAGCAGTATGTCTACTTCAGGTAAGTGAAAATAGCTTTGAAACGCACAGCTATCTCCACGATGTGAAATATACAGATGACCAGTCCTTCCATCATCAGTTTGAAGAAGTTCGTAAAAAATATGAGCTTCCTGAGTACAACTAGACAGAAGGAACTGACAAGGTAATTCAATTGTCATGAATAAAAAACTACGGCGGGTGTAAAGCAACCCGCCGTTATTATTATTATTTTTTTTAATCTCCAATTTTGTATCCAACATTACGTACTGTCTTAATGGTTTCTTGGCTTACCCCAAGCTTTTGTCGAAGTGTTTTGATATGCATATCAACCGTTCTTGTCTCACCCTCATAATCAAATCCCCAGACACGCTCCATGATTCGATCTCTCGATAAAACAATCCCCTGGTTTTCTAAGAGATACCGCAATAGCTCAAATTCCTTATAGGTTAGCTCACACGGATTGTCATCCACGGTAACACTATGTTTTTCAACATTCATCGAGATACTTTGATATTCAAGTAATCCACTAGTCTCACTCGTGCCTGCTCTTCGCAACAAAGCCTTGACTCTAGATACTAACTCCATAATACCAAATGGTTTTGTAATGTAATCATCTGCACCAAGATCTAAACCTTTTACTTTATCCATCTCCGAGGTCTTTGCTGTCACTAAAATAATCGGTATATTTTTAGTTCTTTTATCTTTACGTAACGTAGCTAAGATACTTAATCCATCCTCATCAGGTAACATAATATCTAAAATTATCAGTTTGGGCAATTCTTTGTCCAGTGCACTGTAAAGCTCGGCGCTATGTTCAAAGCAAAGAACCTGAAAGCCACTATTTTTAAGTGCATAGCCTTCAATTTCTCTAATATTAATATCATCTTCTACTATATATATCATATTTCCTCCCAAAGCTAGAGCAATCTTTGACCATTGATTGTTAATTGAAATGAAAGACCTAATTTCTCTGCTGCTTTTCGGCATAACAACATACGATTCATAAAAATCTCAAAATAATCCATCACAGAGCAATTGCTCGTATCAATTTGCAAGCGAAGTTCGATGAATTTTTCTTCGACATTGATGATCGTTTCTGATTGTTTTGCTGCATAATTTACTCGATCATGAATATCAAAGGTCGTAACATCCTGATTGCGAACTCTAGTATCACGCACATCTGTCTTATCTGCTAAAATCAAGGCTGCAGCTACTGCATTGACAGGGAACGCTGTCGCTTCGTCATGATTCCCAATCGCAGTGATAATCGTTGCAATGTCAGAGGCATCTGCTCCCATATTATCAAGGAGACGAAAGGCCATCACTGCACCACTTTGGGCATGATCGATACGGTTTACAACATTGCCAATATCATGAAGATATCCTGCAATCTGTGCGAGTTCTGCTTCTCTTTCCGGATATCCTAGCTTTAATAAGATGTCACGTGCTAAAAATGCAACTCTTCTAACATGAGCAAAGCTATGCTCTGTATATCCCAAAGCAATCAATGTCTCATCTGCTTTTTTGATATAGGTTTGAATTGCTTCGTTTTTTTCTATTTGTTCAAATGTAATCATACATTACTCCTTACACATCCAGTCTATTCACAACCTGCTCTTAATTATCATACAATGATTTGTGGAAGAATACAAGTAAACGTACTTCCAACATCTACTTTACTCGTCAATTGAATGGTTCCATTGTAATAATGCACCACGTGTTTTACAATGGATAAACCAAGTCCTGTTCCTCCTACTTTGCGACTTCTTCCCTTATCAATTCGATAAAAACGCTCGAAAATTCTAACTTGAGACTCTTCTGGAATACCAACTCCAGTATCCGATACTTGAATCTTTAAATCTCCACTTTCGGACGTAATCGTTATTTGAACCTTGCCATTTGGTTTGTTGTATTTGATCGCATTGCTAAGCAAGTTCGAGATAATTTCTCGAATATGCTTAATATTGGCATGTACGGCCACAGGTTTACATTCACAGATGATTTCAATCTGATTCTGAAGGGCAATCGGTTGTAGGGAGGTAATCACATCCTCCACTAAGAGAGTCATACGAATGTCCACCAATGGAACCTCATATTCTCTCGATTCTAGTTGAGAAATCATTAAGATATCATTAATGAGTGTTGTTATATGCTCGGTTTCATTTAGGACGCGATTCATAAACTCTTTCTTTGTCTCCTCGTCTGGTGTAAAGCCACCTAACATCAGCTCTACGTAGCCTCGAATCGAAGTGATTGGCGTTTTTAATTCGTGAGAAGCATTCGCAAAGAACTCCTGACGAACCATTCGTTCAAATTCTAATTTCTTTGTATATTCTTTGACGGATTCTGACATTCTAATCGCAGCATCCGTGATTATATTCAGCTCTTCATAGGGACTTAATCCAAACTTCATGTCCTCTGGATTGTCATGATAGCTCTCCATCACATTGACAATCTCTTGAAATGGCTTTGTTAATATTCTTGCTAATCTTCTCGCTGAAAAGTAAGCTACGATAAAGGATGCAGAAATACTTAAGAGTATTGCTGGAAACAATCGATTTAAGTATTCCACGTTCCCATAAAACGGTATTGCGATTCGTAAGATACAATCACTGCGGGAAGATTTAATCGCAGTATATAGCATTTGACTTTTGATCGTGTCCGAATACCGGTTGGAATAACCAACTCCCTTGGTAACTGCACCCTTAAATTCTTCACGGTCTGAATGACTTTCCTCTAACTCATAAACTCCAAGGAAGGTATCGGCTAACACATAACCCTTCGAATCAAATATCGTATACCTTGCTGACTTTGTATCTACAGTTTTAGGTAACTCCATAATTTGCTTTTGAAGATCTTCATCGTAATCAATCCCACTATCTAATACAAGCAAGCTCATCTTCATATCTTCTTCTGTGATATTACGTATAAAAACACTAAAAACAAGCATAAAAAGACCTGCCGTTACTAAAATAGTTATCGTTAATACGATTAAGAATCTTTTGATGATTTCCTTCCTCATTGTTCCTCACATAAACCTTTCTAGTTATTACAGAATTCGTACATTATTTAATGAACCAGTCTCATGAAATTCGGTCCATTCACAGATATTAACTGCATGGTCCCCGATTCGTTCCATATACTTTGCAATCATTAAGACATCAATGTAACTATCCGCATTCTCTCCATGCTCCTTCATCACTTGAATCACATCCTGTTTCACTTGGTTGAATAAATCATCCACAATATCATCCATCTGAATGATTTCACGTGCAGCGGTTACATTGCACTGAATAAATGCTTCTATCGCTTTGTGTACCATCTCCTTAGCAACCTCAGCCATCTTTGGAATTGGTTTCACCATCTCATAATTGCTTTTAATGCTATTCCGTAAAATCAACTCTGAGATATCCGCTGCATGATCCCCGATCCGTTCCATATCCGTCACTACCTTGAGTGCGGTCGTAACAATGCGTAGATCTCTCGCTACTGGCTGTTGACGTAAAATTAAGGATAAGCAACGAGACTCGATGACACGCTCTATGTCATTGATGGTACGATCCCCTTGAATGATATCATTCGCAAGTGTCAGATCATTATTCTTAAATGCTTGAATTACCTTATCAATTGCAGCCTCTATTAAAACACCCATATCTCTTAAATTCTCATTTAATATCTCCAACTCATGTTCAAAACTTACTCTAGGTGCCATAAGTATACCTTCCCTTCTATTAATAAATCAATCATAAGAATTCAACCAAATCGTCCAGTAATATAGTCTTCGGTTCTCTTATCCTTAGGTCTCGTAAATAATGTCTCTGTCTCAGCAAATTCTACCATATCTCCCACGAGAAAGAAAGCAGTAAAGTCTGAGATTCTTGTTGCCTGTTGCATATTGTGAGTCACAATTGCTACCGTATACTTCTCTTTTAACTCACTCATCAAATCTTCTATCTTTAAGGTAGAAATGGGATCAAGTGCAGAGGTTGGTTCATCCATTAATAATACTTCTGGCTCCACCGCCAGTGCTCTTGCGATACATAATCTTTGCTGTTGTCCACCAGATAAACCAAGTGCAGATTTTTTCAAACGGTCCTTCACTTCCTCAAAGAGTGCTGCTCCATGTAACGAACGTTCTACAATCTCATCGAGCTCTGCTTTTCCTTTGATTCCATGAATTCTAGGTCCATAAGCAATGTTGTCATAGATACTCATCGGAAATGGATTCGGTTGCTGAAAGACCATCCCGACTTTTTTACGAAGCATTGTAGTATCCACACGATCCCCATAGATATTCTCGCCATCTAGGATCACATCTCCAGTAATTTTAACTCCCTCCACATAATCGTTCATACGATTCAAGGTTTTTAAAAAGGTTGACTTGCCGCATCCAGAAGGTCCAATGAAAGCAGTAATTGCTTTTTCTTTGATTTCCATCTGAATTCCCTTCAGCGCATGATTGGTTCCATAATATAGATCAAGATTCTTTACATCAATTTTTGTCTTACCCATCGTTCCTCCTACTTTTTGCGGTTCACATCAAATTTTCTAGCCAACAATTTCGTCGCTATATTAATAGCAAATACAATCAACAACAATACGACAGCAATTCCAAATGCAACGTCATATTTTGCTTTACTCATACTTAGATAAAGTTCAATCGTTAAGGTACCTCCTGATTCCATGATTTTTTCAATCAAGCCTTCCCCATATTCGCCAAACCTAGGAAGGAAATACCCACTTCCTGCAGTAAATAACAGCGCAGCAGACTCACCTACAATTCGCCCTACCGATAGAATAATACCTGTAATAATTCCTGGCATTGCAGATGGTAATAAAATCGTACGAATCATATACCATTTTGTCGCACCAATCCCTAAAGCACCATCACGATAGCTCTTTGGCACAGTTTTTAGCGCTTCTTGCGTATTGCGTGTAATCAAAGGAAGTACCATGATACTTAACGTAAGCGCACCAGTTAATAAGGAATATGAAAGCCCTAGGGTAACTCCAAAGAATACCATACCGAATAAACCAAAGATAATCGAAGGAATACCACTTAAGGTCTCTGTCGTAAATTCAATCATACGAACGAATTTACCTGGCTTAGCATACTCATTTAAGTAGATTGCTGCACCAATTCCAATGGGTGTCACAATCAGTAAGGTTAAGATTACCATATATAACGTGTTGATGATGTTACCAGCGATTCCTTCCGTTCCATTTAAGGCACTACGAGCTTTCGTAATAAAATCAAAGTTAATCTGACCTAAGCCACGATAAAACACATAACCGACAATTCCTACGAAGATCGAAACTGAAATCGCGGCACACAAACACATCAATACTTTTAAAATAATATCACTTGGTCGTTTTCTTTTATCATATATACTAATTTGATACATACTAATTTTACTTTCCACTACTCAGCTCTCCCTTCTTTAAGATCTTATTTAATGCAAGGTTGATGATCATAATAAATACAAACAATACAAGGCCAATCGTAAATAACACCTCTCTATGAGTACCGCTTGCGTAGGACATCTCACTTACAATCGCTGTCGTTAAGAAACGAACCGAGTTAAATGGTAATGGCAGATTCACGACAGATCCACTCACTAAGCTAATCGCCATTGCTTCACCAATTGCACGCCCAATTCCAAGTACAATCGCTGTAATGATACCAGACTTTGCAGAAGGTAGCGTTACCCTTAGAATCGTCTGCATCTTAGTGGCTCCTAAAGCTAACGAAGAATATCTGGATTGCTTCGGTACCGCACGAATGGCTGAGGTACTAATACTAATCACCGTTGGTAAAATCATAATCGCTAACACGAAAATTGCCGAGATCAAATTAGCCCCACCAGTAAATTGATGTGTCGTAGAATCCTTAAACAAATACAACTCTAATTGATACATCAAAGGATTCAGAATGATAATTCCTAAAAGTCCGTAGACAACAGAGGGGATACCCGCTAATAGCTCAACTGCTGGTTGAATGATAGCTGCCAAACGCTTTCCAGCAATTTCGGTCAAAAAGATGGCTGTTCCAACACCAATGGGTACTCCAATTAGGATAGCTGCTGCAGTACCTACAATCGAAGTCAAAATAACATATAAGATACCGTAGCTTGGATCACTTGCCGTAGGCTTCCATACCGTTCCAAATAGTATCTCCTTTAGTCCCACTTTAAAAATTGCAGGAACTCCCTTCATAATCATATAAATCGTAATCGATGCAACTGCTACAATTGCAGCAAATGCACAAATCACAAATATGATATTTGCGATTTTTTCTACTCGATCTGCACTGCGAAATCCAGTTCTCTTCATGATAGATTCTGTATTGGATGGTTTATTTTTTTCTGAACTCATACCTTACCTTTCTCACGTATGAGAGGTTGTTACTTCACTCTTATTTCATACTATGAAACAGGCTTCGAGTGAAGCAACAACTTCTTATCCGTAAATATTAACTATTAATCAACAGTTACTAAACCTACTTTTGTAATGACTTCTTTACCCTCATCAGATTTCAAATACTCAAAGAATGCCTGAACCAATTCACTTTGTTCACTGATTTCACCCTTAGTAGCCATGATAAATGGACGAGATAAGGCATAACTTCCATCCTTAATATTCTCAGCAGTCGCTGCAACGGACTCAAAATCAACAGCGATTACGCTATCATCCACAACATCAAGAGAAACATATCCAATTGCTCCTTCGGTTGCTACCACCTGAGCCATCACTGCTCCCGTATTATCAAGCTCATTGGCATAAGCACATTGATCCGTAATATCAAGAATCTCTTCGAATGCACCTCTTGTTCCAGAACTTGCTTCTCTACCAATTACAACGATTGGAGAATCCTTGCCGCCAAGCTCACTCCAGTTTCGAATCTCACCTTTATAAATTGCAACTAACTGATCCTTAGTAACACCTGTTACTGTATTTGCCTTATTTACAATCACTGCAATACCGTCAATTGCTACAATATTCTCAACTGCGCCAGCTGCAATTTCACTTTCCTTCAAATTTCTAGAAGAATTACCGATATCCGCAGTACCATTGATAACTGCCTCTATACCAGCACCAGAGCCAACGAACTCTGCATTCACAGTAACCCTTCTGTTCTTATTCATATAATCTTCAGCTACAGCAAGCGCTAACTTCTCCATCGAAGTGGAACCCACCATCGTAATCGTACCACTTATTTTACTATCTGTTTCAGATGTATCAGTTGAATCGTCTTTTTTCCCACATCCAATTAACATCGTACCCATCATAGAAACACTAACTACTAACACAAATGCTTTCTTTATCCATTTCTTAATCCTCATATACTCCATCTCCTTTTCCATTTTAGATAATTTTTTCAATTCTCTTGCTACCTATAAATTATCACAGTACACCCCCCCTTCACTATCATGTTAAAGTATAGGTTCTGTAAAATTTGGATAAAGTTTTGTAAAATCTAATTAAAAAAGGAGAAGTGTGGGAATACTCCCTAAACTTCTCCTTTACCAACTTATGTCGTTACTTTTACTTACTTGGTTATGTAGTCATTTTTGCTTCCAAGCTCATGTAGTTACTATTAACTTACCAGCTTATGCAGTCTCTACTTATCAATTCATTGGTCACTTTTTGCTTCCCAGCTCATGTAGTTACTATTAACTTTCAGCTTATGCAGTTACTACTTACTTACCATTTCATAAGTCTCTTTTTCCTTATCAGCTCATGCAGTCTCTACTTATCAATTCATTGTCGCTTTTTGCTTGTCAGTTCATAAAGTCCCTTATTATACCAACTTATGTAGTTAATTTTCCTTTATCGGCAATATATAGTCTAAAATAACTTTCTCGCCTTCGTTTCATAGGCTCACAATATCGTTCACATGTATATACGTCACACCAATAAAAATTATCATAATCAATCTGTCTACCAGTTTTCTCAACAGCTTCAGTGATTAATAAAAATGCAGACGGAATAATCTCTTCTAAATTATTACCTTCTATCTGAATATGTGCAATGGTCCCTCTTGGTATCCTCTTAGCATATAATCCTTCTGGAATCATTGCTCCGACTTTTACAAAATCCCCAATAATCACAGTAAAGTGCATATCATCAACAAAATCGTAACTACAACCAATTCCTTCATTGTCCTCGATATCATTACACTGTCTTATTTCATTTGATAGGTTACACACTAGCTCAAATTCTTTGCTTACAAAATATTCTTTCCAAACGTTACCACAATCATGAAAGTTAGTCTCTTTCTTATACCCCACCATAATGCGTTCTTCTACTTCCTTGTACGTGATCTTTTTTACTTCAGCCATGATTCTCTTCCCTCCAATAATTCGAATATTTGAAAAATTGATTGGGAGATAATGTTTGAAAGAAGAAGACTTCTTAACCATCGAAGGAGTAATTCCATGGTATTCTTTAAAAGCTCTACTAAATGCAGAATGTGATTGAAACCCAAACTTAATAGCAACCTCCAAAACTGTACTATCTGTATCCCGCAATTCTTGAGCAGCTAATGTCAATCGACGTTTTTTTACATACTCACTAATGCTTACACCAGCTACAAAGCTAAACACCCTTTGGAATAACGCTGCTGGACAAATCGCAAGCTTTGCAATCTCATTATAGTCTACAACACTATCACTATCACTATCACTTATCTTCTCCAGGTAAGCAATCACATCATCAAATGCCTTCGTATTCATATTATCATCTCCACAGTTAGAATCATATCAAAGTAAAAGTCGTTTTGCTTTACATTTCATGTTCATTTTACGCACAGGATTCATCATTACAAGGAGCCCTCAAAAATATAGAGATCAAGGTGCTACTAATTCAACTTTAATTCTATCTGGGTCTTCAAAATAAACAGCATAATGCTTTTCACCACCTGCAAAGGGATGTTTATCGGTATAAAGGATTTTAATGCCCTTTTGTACTAACTTTTTTGTCATATCATCTACTTGTTGACGGGAATCTGCGTGGAATGCCAGATGGTTTAGACCAACCCGACATCTATGGTAAGGTGCGTCCATAAACCGTTCTTTTGCTTGTACGAAAACAATATATGTCTCTTCTAATTTCCAGCTACATCCATTTCCCCACGATTGAAACGACTTATATCCTAATTCCTCTAAAAACCAACCCCAAAAGTTGATTGAACTATGTAAATCTGAAACATATATTTCAATATGGTGAATAAGTCCTTTTGACAATGGACGACCTCCTTATCTATTCTATTTTGATATAACTTTAGAGTTATAACTATTTATAATAAAAGCAACAATCTTTTAGAAAACAGCCATTTGAAAAAGAAAACAAATAGCACATTAGTTATCCCTCCACTATATAATAGCACATCTTATTGTGAGAAGTGTAGCATAATGGAATAACTGAATCGCTTTACTATCCTTATCTCTTCATACAATCGTCAACAATGTTACATCATCTTTATTTCTTTATGTGACTATGGGAAGAAAATATTCTTCTTTCCTAATTAATTATTGACATTACCAATGACCGTATGAACTGTATTAAGAAATAGCCATTTATTAATGTAAGAATCAAGACAATCACAAAACGAATTCTAGCCCAATTCACCGCTTTACGAAGAGCTAACTTTTCATTATCATATTTGCTCATATAATAGAAGTTTTTCTTGTTGTTAATGATGACTCCGCCTAATTGAAAGCTTGTCCCAACCTTTCCTTTGTCATATTCCAATAAGTTAACTTCTAACATCCCTCTATATTTTTTATCTGCCGTTTCTACATAAAAGATTGGTATTTCATCGTATCCACGAGCAGGCATAGGTTTTGCTTTTTGAAGTAACACAAGATTATAAGGACCATAAAATTCTAGATTTCTTTTTGAAAGCGTCCGAAGTACTTTCGTCCATATATATTTCTGACTATAATGTATATACCCCATATTTCCTCTCCTATTGTAAGTATGTATAATACAATTTATAACTTAGTTATACTAAATTTTTGTTACACAAATGTGCTTATTCCTATTTTTTACACATTAACATGATATATAGTTTAAATCAAGTAACATTCTTAACTTGACATTTATATAACGACATTTATATAGAATCAAGGGCATAGTCTCATGTCCATAGAGGAATTTGTGAAAAATTATGTTTCTATTAATGATGAGGTACTTTCCAGCATCAAAGTATTATACATAAAATACTTTTTTACAATAGATTTCTTAATTGTGGTCAGTAAAAAAACGATAATACATTTTAATAAAACAAGAATGAATCACTTCCTTTTCATTCAATTAATATAGCTTTTTCAATCCTCCCACCGACTAAATGCCTCTTTTCACTCAATTAGTCGAGTACCTTTCACTTCCTCCCACCGACTAAATGCCTGTTTTCACTCAATTAGTCGAGTCCCTTTCACTTCCTCCCACCGCCTAATTTCA
>JAEZKD010000047.1 GCA_023415655.1 Bacillota bacterium
ACCTGAATGATGTGGTCTTTGGTATCCTAATTCAAATTGGCTTTGCCATCGTCATCTTTGGTATCACATTAATTATCTCAAGACGAAAAAGCCAACATACGTAATTATTGTAATTCAACTGCAAAAAAAGGTACTATTGTCATAATCGACTCTAGTACCTTTTCTTAGTAAATACCTCATAAAAATCTTATGGGGTATGCAGTTTATTATACCTTGTTATAATCTTTGGGTGATATTAGTATATGCTATTCCTCTCCTGCGTATATCGTGTTAATAAACACGCTATATATCTTCTCTATACTTATTGTGGTCGTTTTGCATAATGTTCCATATCACCTCTTTTTCTTTCTGTTAGCAACCTTTTCGCTAGAAAATCATGTTCAGTAAGGGCTGTTAGATAGCTTATATCTTTTAAACGCTCCATAGATTCATCGTAATCGCTTTGTTGCTTTGCAACAATCTCATCTCTATGTTTTTTATCATTTAGTTTCTGTTTAAAATACGACCCAATTGCCCAAATAGGAAATGCCCCTATTGCAAAAAGAAATAGTCCTATGCCCTCGCCTTCTATTAGCATATAAATCCCTCCCCCCATCAACAGTATCCCTAATGGTCCATAAAGAAGAATAATAACTGCCCGTCTAATACTTTCTTTTATTTCATGTAAATTTTTATATCCATGTAACGCAGGCTCTTTAATATCAGTATCCCAATAGGATTTCATACACTGCATGCAAGTTCGATAAGGGCAGCCATATTGACGCTGGTCACCTGATTGGTGAAATTGATATGTATAGCCGCAATGTGGACATTTTTTTGTTACATAAATTGCCATATACATTCCTCCTAAATATAGTTGTCTCCACTCCAAATATTTTACTTTAATAGGTAAGCAACTTCAACTCTTTCTCTATCATTATATCACTCTTTCCAACATCCACAAACATTCTTTATCCACTATAAACTCCTTATTTCTGATGTGTTATATCTTCTATACCACACTTAATAACCCATTCTAACCATAAATTGAGTATAAAACGGTAGAAATTAACACAAGATGAAATTAAATAAGAAGTATGAGGCTTGAAATGCCTTGATATTACGGTATTCTAGATAATAAAAAAACCACCTAACAACATTAGACGGTTTAAGATAAAATATAATGTGGATGATGGGACTTGAACAAAAATCAGATTCCATATTACGGCACTTATCTATGGAAGAAATATAGAATCTGATATTGGTTAAAACGTAAATATACGAAAGACCCTTTTTTCTCTTTCTTTATTTACAATATTCCTCCTTACAGTCTCTTCTTGTTATAAAGAAACATCCCAATGGCAGTGGAACAAATAATCACATACCCCAACACGCTGAAACCATCTGGAACCTGTGAGAATACAAAAAATCCAAGGATTGCTGAAAAGACAATCTGAGAATAGTCATAGACAGAAATCTCTTTCGCTGGTGCAAAGGTATATGCGGCTGTAATGGAAAACTGTCCTCCTGCTGCCGCTAGTCCTGCAAGTAATAAATAGATGATTTGCTGACTTGACATCGGTACGTATTGAACCATCAAGAATGGTAAGGTCACAATACTAGAAAATGCAGAGAAAAAGCAGACGATCATCGGTCCTTTTACTCCTCGTTTTCCAAGATATCGAACTGTAGTATAGGCTGCTCCCGCACCAAAACCACCGAGCAAACCAATCAAGGATGGAAAGAGATCCATATTTGTTATTGTTGGTTTAATAATGAATAAGCTTCCGATAAACGCCACAATGACTGCAGTCATCTGTACGAGATTGATTCTTTCCTTTAAGAAAAAGTAGCTCAGTACAATGACAAAAAAAGGTGACATTTTATTTAACATGGAAGCATCGGATAATACTAGATGATCGACTGCATAAAAATTACACAGAATTCCAACCGTTCCAAAAAAGGAGCGAAGAATTAGATACTTTAGATCACCTGTCCCACATTGAAAACGAATCTTTTTCTTTCTCATCACCACAATTGCAAACAATAGTGCAATGAAATTACGGAAAAAACTTTTTTGTATGGAGGGCAAATCTCCTGATAGCCTTACAAACATATTCATCAGCGAAAAGAAAAAAGCCGAGGATAAGATATATATGATTCCTTTGTGCATTGATTTCATTCTTTCGTATCACTCCTATCATAATCTTTCTTTTATATTCTTTCATATTCTTTCACATTTTCAAAAGAAACTCTCATAAAACCATAATAATACACACAAATTATTATAATGCTAACTTTCATAACATTCAATCTGAACAAAATTATTTCAGCAAGAAGTAGCTTGGTTTTTTCTACCATCCAAAATATTGAAATCTCTCTTTTATCGTTGTATAATATCTTTGAAGAAAGGGTGAAACATATGAAGCGAAAAAATTACTGGTATCCACTTGATAACGCAGGTAAAATCTTTCCTGCCGTATCCAAAGATAGCCGCAGCTCCGTCTTTCGTTTATCTTTCTACCTGAATGAAATCGTTGATCCCAAACGTTTAGAGGATGCTGTCAATGATGTCCTACCTCGCTTTGAAACGTTTGCAGTGGAACTTAAAAATGGACTTTTTTGGAATTATCTATCCAAAAATAATCGACGCGTTCAAGTTCAGGAAGAATCTCCTATCATTGGTAAATACGTTCCCGCTGCGACCAATCATGGTTATTTATTTACGGTATACTATTATAAAAATAAAATAACACTCGAAACCTTTCACTCCCTAAGTGATGGTACTGGTGCCATGGAGTTTTTAAAATCCATTACCTTTCGCTATTATCAGTTGGGTGGTTTAGAGCTAGATGCCGAAGGAATCATCAAGGGTAGTCTTCCCTTTGATAAAAATGAAACTATTGATATGTTTTGTGATTCCTATGACAAAACAAAAAAGAAGCAACTGAAGGAAGAACCCGCTTTCCATTTTAGTGGAGAGCGATTTGCCGAGCATTATTCCATGATTGTTCGAGCCAAGCTACCTACGCAAGAACTCCTGGACTTAGTACGTAAACATGATGCAACGCTTGGAGAATATGTAACTGCTTTGGTTGCATACTGTATCTATACCTCACAGCCGCAATGTCGTAAAACGAAAAAGCCGATTAAAATTTTTGTTCCTGTGAACCTTAGAAGATTCTTCCCTTCGAACACCCTGAGGAATTTTTCTCTTTACATCAAGGCAACCTTTGCAGGAAGAGAACACTGGACGTTTGAGCAAATGCTTAAAGCAACGAAGCAACAATTTAAACTGCAATTAACGAAAGAAGATTTGCATAGTAGAATCAACTCAAACGTTGGTATTGAGAAAAACTATGCAATTAAAATCATTCCTTTAATGTTTAAAAACATTGCCTTTCAGCTGAGTTATTATTACCTTGCTGAGAATATCAATACTTATGCGATCTCTAATCTTGGTAAGGTCGAGCTACCAACACAGATGATGAATTTAATCAATGACATTGAATTCTCCCTCGGCAGCACAAGTATGGCAATCACAAGTGTACACGGATTCACCAACATTAGCTTAAATACAGAATTTAAAGATCTCACGATGATTCATGCCTTCTTGCAGCATTTTACAAAGGAAGGTCTTTCCATTCAAATTGATACAAACTATAGGGAGGGTTTTGATGAAATATTGTAAATCATGTAAGCTTTCTTACAACACTCCACTATCCCAATGTCTATTTTGTAACAGCCCATTGGACACAAAACAGAATGGTTCCGAGGATATTTTAGATTACAAATATCCTAGTATTACAAAACATAAGAAGGTAGGAATGACGATCAAAAAAATCCTCTCCTTCCTACTACTAGTTTCTATTCTTTTGTGCTTATACATCGACCTGAATGATAATACCAAAGGACTTTCTTGGTCTTTATATACCACTACCTGCTTTTTATATGGTCTTTATCAAATGTATTTATATACTAGAAAGCAAAAAATGATTAAGAAATTACTCTATTCCACCTACGGAACCATCGTGTTCCTGCTGCTTATTGCCTTTTATGGTTCAAACCCACTATGGGCAATGGATTTTGTATTACCACTTGGATTGCTCGCAGTGAATCTGAGCCTAAGCTTTTACTTCCTTATCCGAAAAAGGAAGTCACTTCATGATGTTGCAATCTATATCTTCATCTCCTCTATGTTAGGGATGATTCCACTTTTACTTGTATTGCTTCATAAATTAACCTATACTTGGCCTTCCATCACCTGTGGTCTTGCTAGTTTTACGGTACTTTTTGCCTTACTCTTTTTCTCAACATCACAAGCAAAGGAAGAACTTAAGCGTAGATTTCATATTTAACGGTGTATCAAGAAAGAGGACACTGTTAATCAATCATAAAAAAAGAGTGAAAAACTGAAAGGAACTGCCCACTAAGTAGACCTAAAAATCTAACTTAATGGGCAGTTTATTATTGCACTTTAGCTCTTTTATAAAATTAGAACACATAAGACATATCATGTGTCAAATTAATGATAGTTTCCCATGTTTTATAATCAACTTTTCCAGAGGCAGTAAGACCATTTGCTTTCTGAAACTTCTTGATTGCTGTAGCACTTGATTTATTGTAACTGCCGGTTATCTCTACCTTAAACCCAAGCTTATTCAAGCGTTGCTGTAAATTACGAATGTCGGCTCCTTTCATTACATTACCTGCAACATAAGACAGCTCACGGAAGTTATTCTTTCCCTGGTAAGTTAAAAATTCAAGACCTAAGTATTGAAAATGCATCGTATCCGAGCAGATCTCAAAATCTCCTCCCCAAAACCATCCATGATTTGCGAAAATCTCGATTACCTCATCAGGAATGCAATAAGGATTACTCTTGTTACGTAAATCATTGCCCTTTCCAAGATAGTAGTCATTGTCATAATCTCCAGGATTGATATCAATCGCTGCACCAAATGCATGTGCTGACATTAGCGTAGAGTTTACCAATCCAACTCCACCAACTTTACGATAAGAATAACCTACTAACGTCTTAATTGGAAACTTGATGTCTAATTCGAAGATTTCTTGAAAGATTGCTTTGACGGACTTCGCTAATTTGTTATGAATTAGCATAGTCATCTTAGATTCATATCTGCGACCAGAGCTGGTCATCTTCCAGACGGGTACTGTTATGGAGGTCATATTCTTTACTGCCTCTGCTGAGGTACGGTATCCTGCAGGACGGTTTGCTAACGTATATGCCTTATAGTTAGTCCCCATAATGTACTGATATCGTGCATCATTACTTGTAATTGGTAAGCCTGATTTCCCTACGGTTGGGGTTGGCGTTGGGGTCGGCGTTGGACTTGGTGTTGGACTTGGTGTAGGTGTTGGGGTTGGCGTTGCCGTGGGTTTTGGAGTTGGGGTTGGGGTTGGGGTCGCTAAAACTTCAGTATCCGTAAATGTATACCCAGATAACGTATAAATCAAACGTCCAGATTCCGAGCTAATACTCTTTAAACTATCTACGTTCCCAAGATAAGATAAATAATATTGATCGTAGGCGTCTGTAAAGATTACAAACTGACCGTCTCTGTCATTATCTCCTCTCATACTAATCTGTGCAAAATACTTATAATTGCCCAATACATTTACACTTTGACACCAACTAGCATTGAGATTTTCAACCGTTTGACCGATTTTTTTATTGTTTGAATTACGATATGTAACCTGAATTTCCTTTGAAGAAATCAAATCCATAAACCAATCATTTTGCATCAGATGACGATATAAACTATAAGCATCGTATGCAGAGGAGCCTTGTCCGTCCTGACTTCTACCATAAATATTGACAAAAGTCGTATCTGTTAAGGATAGTGTAAATGCTGTAGTATTAAGTAAACTTAACATCTTTAAATCATTCGTGGATACATGGTCGACAAGAACCCGAAAGCAATCTTGTGCATCCGATAGAACGTAAATACTAAGGAGGTTTGCAATTGTAATTTTATCCCCTTTACGTAAGCCAAATATATTGGCATCCTCACTTACCTTTTTCAGTGAAGATTCTTTTACCGTAACCACTTCCTCTAAGTTATTCTCCCAAAGAAATGCTTGAACTAGCATTGGTTTTAATACATCAAAGGCAGCAATCCTTTGATCCAGGTTAGCACTCGCTAGTAGCTCTCCTATACTCATATTCATCAGGAAGGCTTGATTGGACGTTGCAATCTCATTGGTGGTTTTAAATTGACTTTTTGCAATACGTTCTGCAATCACTCTTTTTTGTTCCACTATGGTTTCAATGGAATTCTCTCTCTCTTTCGTTTCTTTAGAAACGATTGGCGTAATTTCTGCTTCGCCGACTGGAACATCATCTGCAACAGCAATACTTGGAATTGTACTTGCTATTAAAACTGCCATCAAGGAAAATCCGATGATTTTCTTCATGGCAGACTTCTTATGGTTTTTTTCTCCCATCCTAGTTCCTTCTTTCCTAGCTTCTTCTTTTCTTTCTTCTACAGCTATAGTTTATACCTTAGCTTTGTTAAAAGTATGGCAAGTGTTAAAATAATAGATTTTATCATAAAACATAATTTCAACAATATACTAGAATAAGGGTTTTGTCCTTTGATTCTATTTTCTAGGAGGCTAAGATGGGCTTATTTTCAAGAAATAAAAAGGAAAAAGAGGTTACAAAAAACGAATCCCAAGTGCAAAATCACGATGAGAATACATGGGTATGTCCAAAATGTCAGACTACCAATGCCAAAACAAGTCGATCTTGTAAAGATTGTGGATATTACAGATAAGGGTGCTAAGCACCCTTATCTGTTCTCCGAATTCATTGGTGCAACATCTTTAGTAAGTAAAATACTCTGCGCTTGATTCCTCGCATAAAAATTAGAATAGATTCTATCTACAACCAAATTTGCACCTGCTTCATTGGTATTGTTAATAACAACAATAAATTGACTATTTGAGTATCTTGTACTTACATCCGAACGTCGTAACGATTGTGCAATCGCTTTCTCCAAAGTCTGTATTGCCTCCTCCATATCTTCTGTATGGATTTGTTCTCCAAATTTATGACTTAAGGTGAATAATATAACCATAACTTCTTGCTTCGTTCTCTCTATAAAGCGTTGAATAAAATCAAAAATACGTTGAAATTCCTCATATCCAACCGTTAAAACACCCTTCTGACCTTTTGTTTCCTTCATTAATTCCATCAACTGCAAAAGATCCATATTCGTAGAGGTATCTGCCTCCTCCACCAATTCATCCTCCACACTGTAAAAGTGATACGAACTTTTTCCATTTTGTTTTACATAATATAAAGATTTATCTGCCTTTACATATAGATGTTCAAAATCCTCTCCATCGACACCCAAGAGTGCAATACCAATGGATAACGAGGTTTGTTTCATCGTTTCATCTTCGCTACGTAGTAAAGCAAAATCTGATAATATTTTATCTGCTTTTTTCTTAAGCATGTCTCTATGTACCACATCTTTATAAAAGATAACGAATTCATCTCCACCAAGACGACATACAAGATCGGTATCTCTTGCATTCTGCAAAAAAAGTCGTGCCACCTTTTTCAGTACATAATCACCTGCGATATGTCCATATCCGTCATTAACCAACTTAAAATTATCAATATCCATCATGAAAAAAGCACCCTTTTTCTCTGGTTCCATCGCGAATTGATTGATTTTTACTTCTGCAGCTCTTCGATTATATAAGCCGGTCAGGTGGTCTCGTGAGGCTTCTCGTTTCACTTTAGCTTCTCGTTGCTCAATGACTCTTTGTAATAAAAGACTACTTTCTTTGATAAAGTTTGATTCCAAGGTGCCTGCGGTTTCTCCTTCTTCTACGAAAAGCTCGTCTTCTTCTAGCATATGTAAAAAAAGCGATGCAATCTTAGGATCAAATTGAGTACCGCTACATTCCCTAAACTCTAACATCACCTCATCCTTTGACATTTTTTTCTGATAAGTTCGCTCACTTGTCATTGCATCATATGCATCAGCTACTGCTAAAATACGTGCAATCATAGGTATCTCCTCACCCTTTAGGGCTTCTGGATAACCAGTCCCATCGTATCTTTCATGATGGTAAAGTACGCCTTCCTTTACCTGATGGATCAAATTAATGTCTTTGACAATCTCACCACCAATGATTGTATGACTTTTGATAATCTCATATTCTATTGGTGTTAGAGTAGATGATTTATTAAGGATTGCATCTGAAACTCCGATCTTACCAATATCATGAAGTAAAGCTACATAATGAAGATTCTGAACCTCTTGAGTGGACCAACCAAGCTTAGTTGCAATTTTCGTTGAATATGAAGCCACTCGGGTTGAATGTCCCCTTGCAAATCCATCCTTTGCGTCAAGCGTATTTGCAATTACCGTGATCGCTTGAAGTGTAATCAATTCCATCTCTTGTGATTTTTCCAAAAGACGTTGTTCCAAATCAATGTGATAATTCTCTATTTCTATTGTTTTGTGGATTCTGCTCATCATAACCTCAGGGACAAAAGGTTTTGTGATAAAATCGCTGACTCCAAGCTTTAGACTCTCTGCTTCTGTGATGCCTGTGGTATCCTCAGTCATTATAATGATAGGAATGGAGGAGCTCCGAGGGCTCTCTTTGATTCGTTTCATCGTTTCCAAACCATCCATTTCAGGAACCATATCATCAAGTAAGATTAAGTCAGGTTTATTCTTTTCTAAGTAGCGAAGAGCTAGTTCTCCAGATAGCACTGGAACTACAGAATACTTCTTCAGCAAAATCTGCTGTATCTTCAGTAACGTTGTTTTACTATCACTCACAACTAAAATTGTATACATCGCTTTCTCCCTAATCCTTTCGCTCTATTTTCTAATGGTACCTTATCCAATTCTGATCTTTATCACGAATATTCTTAATCCTACCCTCAAGCCCCATAAAAAGGAGGTTTTCTCTATCTTCTTAGTAGATATTTCAGCTTATTTCTTTATTTTACCACAATATCCCAAGATTTTCTACTATATATTTCATAGAGATTTTCTATGAATTAACAAAGAGTTTCGTTTATGAAGAACAAAGTGTGCTTTGCACACTCTCACGATTAAAATCTCTCATAGCACACTTTGTTCCCGCGCCGAGGGGGGTATCCCCCGAGTGTGCATTGTTGCCCTGTTTTTTAGGGCATTTTTAAATCATAGGAAACGCAGTTTCCTATGATTTTAAAAATGCTGTTGCAAACAATCCTGCAACAGCACCTTATGCTTTTCTCTCTGAAATTATAATCGCTACAAAAATGAATGCAAACCCTATCAGCAACTGAGTTGTCACTCTTTCATGATAAAAGACTACAGAAAATATGACTCCAAACACAGCCTCTAAACTTAATATTATCGAAGCTGCCGCAGGAGGTGTCCCCTTTTGTCCTATGTTTTGCAATAATAAGGCAATTGCAGTAGCAAAGACTGCTAGGTAAAAGATTCCACCTAAGACCTCATTCGTGAATGCCTCTACCTTCGGTAATTTTTCAGTCATAAGAGTAGCAAGGAAAGCAAAAATCGCAGTATAACCAAACTGAGTAATTGTTATTAATACTGGATCCTTGTCTTTGGATAACTTTTCCACAGACACCATATGTGCAGCATAGAAAAATCCACCAATTAATGTTAAACTATCCCCAAATTTAAGTTTTAACCCTTCACTTAAGCATACAAAACCTATTCCAAGAATACATAACAACGCAGCCATAACATGATAGCGATTTGGACGTTTGTGATTTACCACCCAATATAAGAATGGAACAATCACACAATAGATTGCAGTTAAAAATGCATTTTTCCCTGGTGTCGTGTCTGTAATCCCAATCGTTTGAATGGTATAAGCTAAAAATAAAAGAACCCCGATTAAAAGTCCACTATTTAGGTATGTCTTGTCTAGTTTTTTTAGATGCTTACAAAATACGATACACAAAACAATCGTTGCAATTGTAAACCGAACCGCGATTAAAAAAATCGGAGGAATGACATCTACTGTATTCTTGACTACAATAAAAGAACCACCCCAAATAAGAGCTGCTCCAAAAAGAGCAGCTCGTTTCAGCATTTTCATTTCTAAGGTCATATCATTGTCCTTTGGTTATTTATTTTCTAATATTTTTTTGATTGTTGCTACAATCTCTTCTGCTTCATATGGTTTGGTTAAGAAATCATCAACTCCTAGCTTCAAGGCTTCGATGATTTTATTCTTTTGTCCAGCTGCAGTCACCATAACAACTTTAGCATTCGGATCATATTCCTTAATTCTTCTTAAGGCTTCTACCCCATCCATAATCGGCATTGTAATATCCATGGTAACGATATCTGGGTTTAAACTCATATATTGTTTAACACCGATGCTCCCATTCTCAGCCTGTCCAATGACGGTTAGCCCACCTTCCGTTAATATAGATTCTAATATCTTTCTAGATGTTCTGGAATCATCAACTATCAATACTGTCCCCATACTTAAATCCTCCATTTATGCTTGAATACTCCATTTTGTATTTATCGCTAATACAAGTTTCATCCATTCTCCAGATACTTCGATTGGCAGTACATAAAACTCCTTCTCCGCCTGTAATGTGACTGCTTCATAGAATTCTGGTGGTAACATTTCTAATTCGATATTATCATGACTTAGTTTACTTGCGTAAATCCCATTCGTACAATTAATAAATTCACCAACGGAATCCAATGCATCTACGTCTACACTACTAAATTCTTCTTTTCCGAATGGAGATGCAATCTTTAATAACTCATCATTTCCACACAATAGTCCAATCATAATTGGACATTCCCCTTCGAGCTGCTGCAACGCAATGTGCCCAGCTGTAAGTTCCTTTTCCAATGTCAATTCACCCACGGAAAGATCCGTACTTGCAAATCGAATGATATTCTTTAGAACAAGTGAAATCAGTGAACGACAAGGCTCATTTACTTTGAATATCGCATCTACACTTCGATCGATATCCCCGTTTTTCAAGGCTTCCAGCTGGTCATCGGTATATCCAAACTCCTTCTGGAATCCAAGCAAACATACATCGACTTTTTCTTTCGAGATTATGTCATGTTCTGTTCCCCCCTGCACAAAAATCAGATAAGGATTTCCTTGAAGCCCTAACAAATTCTCAACATCCGTTTGAGTTAAATAGCCCTTTTCGATTGCAATATCACCAAACCGTTTGTCCATTTTCATTTGTAACCGATTTACCTCTTCTGCTCTGGCAGGAGTAAGTAACTTTTGTTCTACAGCAATCAATCCAAGCTTCACTCGATTATTTTTTCGATATTCGAGGATCAAGTCAAGTTGCTTGTTCGTAATGATATTTTTGCCTACCAAATAATTACCGAAATAACGACAAAACATGGCAAAAAATCCCCTTTCTATGTAAATGTTATCACATTCTTATTATACTACACATCCTCGACACTATATAGTATTTTTTTCTATTTTTGTTCATTTTTTACCATTTGTCGCAATTTATTTTTAACAAATTATTTACTGTTTCTAATCAGTTCAATCATCTCTTCTCCAATGCTTATAACACTTGGATACTCTGGTATCTCGTCTTTTGGAAACCATCTTGCTTCGGATAATTCACTTTCTTGTAATGTGATATGGTCATCCCCATCAAGTTCAGCGAAGAAACCTACCATCATGGTATCTGAAACTCCCCATGGGGAGCTCTTATAGTAACGAATATTTTTAATACGAAGACCTACTTCTTCCATAACTTCTCGCCGTACCGCTTCCTCAAAGCTCTCTCCAATCTCAACAAAGCCTGCCACCAAGGAATATCTTTTATAAGGTCGGTTTGCATATTTGGTTAATAACAAATCATCCCCCTTCCTAATGGCAACAATAATAGCTGGCGAAATCTTTGGATAAACCGTATTATTACACTTCGGGCAAACAACTGCACGCTCTGTTTTGCTATCTTCCATCTTTGTCTGACATCTTCCACAATAGCAATTATTTCGTTTCCAGCGGTATAGCTGTCCACCCGTTACTAAAGCAAATGCTTCGTGTGGATAAGTAAGCTCACGAAATACAGAAATGCCATAGTATCTTAAGGCACCAAATTCTTTCATCACCTTCTGATATAAGAATATGGCCTGATCATCTATAGAAAATAAGTAATATAGCTGCTCCTTATTTATGGAAGCACATACCATTTCTTGAAGAATTGGTAATCGAAGCTCTCCATTTCTTTCTATCAGTAACACTTGTTGCTCTTGAAAACACAGGACTATATCACTTAACTTTGGTTCCACCAAGCGAAATTCTCCCACAAAACGACGTGGAGCTATTTCATGAATCATATTATTTCCTCCAAATATCTTTAGCGGAATAGTTCAACATCAAAATATCGCTCTTGAAAGTTAACCTTAGACATAATTTCATCGTCTGTAAATTGCATTCCTTCTGGTGCAACTATCCACTTATCTTCAATGTCATTATAACGATGCAATACAGCAATCACAATACCCTCAAAGGTATTCACTGGAGTTTCAACACCAAGCAAATAAATATCCTGCTCTGCCCCATCTGCTGCCATTACCCCATCCACATAGCCATAATTAATCGGATAAAACAGATGCTCAAATCTAGGGTGTCTACTTCCTAATGGCCGATCAATTTTTCCTTTTACTTTCTGACCAATCACTTTGGAATAATCCAATGCAACTACTTCCTTTTGATACGTCGCTGTTATGTAATAATGCATAATCTTTTGTAACTTCCCATTCGAATAACAATCATCTGTATGACGAATCCGTTCAATATGAAAATCATGAAACAAATGTAGAATATCATCTAGATTCACACAAAAATGTGGAATCCCTTCTTCTACCCCTTGTTGCTTCTTAAGAACAGTGTTTTCATCTAGCCTTTGGGCTCTAGAATCTAAAAACCAAGAGGTATCCTTAGAACACATCGTAAGATATACTTCTCCACCTGGCTTTAATACTCTCTTAATTTCATCAAGAATATGATGTATCCCTAAGGAGTCGGTATGAGAAATTACATGATAAGAGAAGATACAGTCAAACGCATTGTCTGCAAATGGTAGTTCCTTGATATCACATACCTTAGAGCGAATAAACACCTTCTCTCGTTTTTCCCATTCCCTTAAGTGTTTTATACTATGTTCAGATAAATCAACAGAGGTCACCTTAAACCCCTTCTGTGCGAATAAAATAGAATGTCTTCCAAGACCACAACCCAAATCCAAGACAGAGTTTTTCCCTTCATGACTCCACTTTTCACTAAAATAATAGCTCTCCTCACATGGAGTTAGCCAAACGTCTTCTTTTTCCTTTTCCCAATCCCAAGATTTTGATTCTATCATCTGTATGCTCCTCGCTATTGATTACTAGATCCTATCTTAATGGTTGAATATCTTCGTTGATTCCTGTGATTTTGACCTTACTGTCCCACTTGTCATGAATTATACCATTAACTCCTCTTTTCAACAAGTCTCTTCCATAGAATCTCCTATTTTCATCCTTATTCTACTCAACTACCTTGTATAAATAAGTAAAATTGGTGGTCCTACTATGTATAGATTTCAATTTTTATACCCAAACTACGATATGTAACGATATTTAATTTACTTAATGGAAAGGAAGTATTGAAATGGCAAAGAACAAAGACAATAACTTTAAATCCAAAAATGCATCAAAAGATACTACAAAAAATGTAACAAGCAACACAACTAGTAATGTTACAAGCAATTCGACAAGCAATTCAAACAATAAGTCTTCAAACGTTTCCTCTAATAAGTCTTCAAACAATACATCCAGATAATCTGGTAATCCATAACCAATTGTTTGAGCAAGACAGACGGGCTGTTGCATCACAACAGCCCTATATTTTTGAAAAAAACTTCATAAATGAGTTCTAGCATGATATCATATAATAAAAGCACAGTAATCATTACCGTCTAGAAAGGATCTAATATGGACCAAAAATTGAAGGTAAAAACAGAAGGAATCCAAAATGATGGAAAAGATACCTTCTTCAATCATAGATATGAACCGACTCCTTATGAATGGCTCACCCAGCTATTCTCTCAAATCAACATATCCAAACAGGATACCTTTGTAGACTATGGCTGTGGAAAAGGAAGAATCGTCTTTTATACTCACTACTGCTTTTCTTGCCACTGTAAGGGAATCGAGTATAACGAAACATATTATAACGAAGCACTTTCGAATCAAAAAACCTATATACATCGCGACCATGCAGATATCTCCTTTTTCCTTTGCAAGGCACAAGAATATAGTGTACAACCTGAAGATAGCATCTTCTATTTTTTTAATCCCTTCTCACCTCAAATTTTTATGAGTGTTATGAAAGAAATTGAACATTCTCTTTCACAAGCGCCTAGAAAAGCTATGATTATCCTTTACTATCCAGATGAGGAATACATTGACTATCTAAACAATCGTAGTTCCTTTCATTTCAATCAAAAAATTCCCGTTCATCCAGGATCTACGAATGAACGAGAATGTTTCCTAACCTTTACCTCTTACGATTTTTTCGACCAAAAAGGAAAACTAAAATAATTAAACCTGCAACAATAATTGCGGCAACAATGACAAAGGTCCATAACCATCCTTCGGCTGCGTTGTCGCTTTTATTTACTTCACGATTTCTTTGTCCCTTCTCTTGTATCGGTGCATTGGATGGTTGAGCCTTTGCTTCATCCAAAGCGTACTTGATACTTGTTAAAGCTAAGTGTTGTTCTGTAGTTGATAAGTCATCTCCTCGAAATAGTGTTACGGTAGCAACCCCATCAAAATCATGATTATAGGAAACCGTCACTCCAGTATCTTCCCATTGAATTACTGGCACGGATTCCCCATTGATTGCTACACTCCCTTCCTCTTCTCCAAAAAAATAACCTGTTAGGGTTAATTCCCCTTTTATACTGTCTAAACGATTGATAACCGCCAATGGGTTATGAATCGCTTTTTCTAGATTGATTTGCTTCGCAAAATCAATCACTCCAGTTGTAACTATATGCTCATCACTTCCAATCACACGTGCTCGAATCCTAGCTGCTGCTTCCTCAGGAAAAAGTTGTGCTAGAATTGCTACCTTTGCTGTGATTCCTGGAGTGGCTACGATTACATAAGGTGACAAATAACTCGCAGGATATGACTTCTCTTCCTGAGATATACTTTGGAAGTTCTTTGTGGTACATACTGATAGAATCCCCTTGTCTCCAGCTTCAATGATCACATCCTCCAATACCTTTGACGGGTGTATGCTTCCAAAAGCATCACTAATCGCTATCACATTCGCTCCCTGGTCTTTTGCATGAATAACATACTGATACGCCTGTACGATGCTGCTCGTTAGACCAATTCCTTTGTCATCCAAAGCCTTTACTGTCATAAGCTTTATATTGGGATAAAAGCCTGCAATCTCAACTGGACTTTTACTTTCTTCAACAATCATGGTGGCACACTTGGTTCCATGCCCATCATCATCCATTGGATTTAGATCTTCATTGATAAAATCATATCCATGTTTCCCTGGCAAGGTGGTATGATTGGTCCACATATGTTCCACCAAAGATGGTTGCATATGATCGACACCTGTATCCAATACAGCAATGACAGTCTCTGCCTTCTTCTCTGTAGCTGTAATTAATTGACGAAAGGAGTAACTAGCTGCAATACTCTCTTCCTCTAATCGATCAAAACCTTCTTCCTGAGTCCCAATCTTCCATTGATTGTCATCAATATCCTCTTCCGTGATTGCATAACTTTTATACTTATAATCTGGTTCCACATAGATAACATCATCTAACTGTTCAAATGCAACCATCAGCTGCTCTGTGGTATATCGTTTGCTTTGAAATCGTCCAATAAAAAAACTTGGGAAGCTATATTCCTCCACCAAAGTTACACCCTCCATATGGGGTGCCTTAGCAACATACTTTACTAGCACAACACCTTCTTCATAAGAATCCGATGCAATCTGTCCTGGTTCCATTCTAACTTCTGCTTTTATCCTTGTCGATGTAATCAAACTAATTGAAAGCACTACTACCAAAAAAGCAGCCATTCGCCTTCTCATATGTGATCCTCCTCACGATTACCGATTGATTTCTATCCCAAATAAAATAACACTCTTATCTTAAGATAGTGCTTTCAGTATTTCCATTTTTACCAACTTTATGAATGAAAGTCTGATTAGATGTAAAAGTGAAGGAGCTTTATTAGCGGTAGAGGACAAACTATTAGGGTTATCCTTTTGATATAAGCAATATAAACTACTATTTATAGGGTTCAAGTTCAAGAAAGACATAGGTGCAGCTTTCGGAAAAATATTCTTTTGGAGCATTTAACAAAGTCATAAAAAAGCCACTACACAAGTAATAAAACCTGCATAACAGCAAAATATAAAAAGTAAACTAGAATTTTGTGATTCGTGCATCAAAAGTCATCCAAACTCTAAGTTGCCAAGCAGGACATATCGTAAACAATTCTGCGTCGTCCGTCCGAAGGGAAAGGCAGCAGAATTGTTTATGATATGGCATGCTTGGCATTCAAAGCCTACCATTACTTTTTATGCTCGAATCGTTAATCACTTTCTTTTATACGAACCTCTCCGTAGTTGCGCATCTTTAAATTGTCCAGAACCCCAAACTTAAAATCTTCACTAATGTCCGTTTGTATTTTCCCAAGATAATCAATGGAATTCTCTGAGCAAACAAGAATAAAAAAATACTGCGCATAATTTCGCATATCACTGTCAATCCCCATCAGGTGATAGACTGTTCCATCAAGATACATCAAGTCCTGTAACTCCATCCTTGACAACTCTCGCCCCAAGTTTGGAATCTGTTCCTCTATACTTCCAGCAAACAAAACCTTTGGTTCTTGTTCATAATCAATCGTATATAAATCTTGTTTCCATTCATCTTCCTGTGATTCATATACAATCTGAAGCGAAATCATCGCATCCTTAGATACAAGCGCAACATTTGCTATCTTATTCTCTTTCTTTGTATTCCATTTACCAATTACAAAGGGATCTAGAATAGCATTCTTATGAATATCATATAAATAAAGGACAAGATTCTCTCCTTCCTTAACTATCAATGCAATCTTAGAATCGTTAAAAACTGCTCCCATCTTTAATACTACCGTATCCTTGTTCGAGCTTACTTCTATCTCTAGAAGCTTTGGGATATACTTCGTACTTATTTTATCATGAAACAATGGCCGAACCTCATCCACAGGCACGCCCTCATTCAATGGGATATAAAAGAGTCCTGACACTCCTTCATAGTCCATTGGAATACTTCCTTGATCACTATCAGTAAAGGACTGATTTAGCTCCCAATTGTAATAAGTTAGATACATCCGATCATCGATGATTACACTATCACAACTTTGATGAAAGGTTGGATAAATGCTGTGATCGCTGGAATTACTCTCTCCACTCTTTGTAATTGCATTCTCTGGAATTCTAACCTTTAGAAAAGGACTCGCATCTTCATGTCCTAAATACATTTCCCAAAATAGATACGACATACTAGGACTGATATAATAAAAATCATGATAATTTTGATTGGTTCCTGATTCCTTTTGTTGTTTTAGTGACTCATATTGATTTTTCAATGCTGTTGTCCATAGATTCATCTGCAACTTAAATGGAGATACTTCCTTTCTTTTCTGAATTTGTGTCGTGTAACAATTCGTTACTTGATTCTCTTGCCCAAAGGAAATCGTTTGTGTGAGTAAAAATCGGTCCTCACGAGTACTTGTCACCTCCACTTGTATTGGTTCAAGTACTGCAAAATCCCCATGGATTGTTTGTAATACTAGCGTTCCTTCTTTGCCACCTTTCCACAAACTCATCGAAATCACAAGAATTCCAACCAAAGATAGTGCAGCTAACAGAATCGAAATTGGGAGTCTTTTTTTCATCTAGAATTCCCTCCTTTCATCAAATTTTCTCCGTTGATTATTTTTTCTCCGATCATCAAGGATTTCTCCTAATCAGCTAGGAGCCTCCAATCACCTAGCCCCTTCTAATCATCTAGGATCCTCTAACATCTAGGATCCTCCATTCATCTAGGATCCTCCAATTATCTAGAACCCTCCACTCATCTAAGCCCCTACAATTCTCTAGAACCCTACAATTATCTAGGATCCTACAATTATCTAGAACCCTACAATTATCTAGGATCCTACAATTATCTAGGATTCCCGACGATTCTTCTGGATGATCTCCATAATCTTATCCTCTTTGTTTTGATATCTACTCTTAAGATAATCTAAAAAGTCTTCTCCTCGTTCTGAAAAATCCTCCATGCTGATATCTTCAATTAGCTTACCCTTATGTAATAGAATCGCTCGACTGATTAGATGTTTCACTTCTTCAATCAAGTGCGTTGAGATAACGATACATTCGTTTTCCTTCATAATGCCAAGTAAGACCTTATAAAAGTCCTCACGTAAAAAAATATCATTACCAGCAAACGGTTCATCCATAAGGATATAGTCTGCACCTTGAGAAAGTGCTAGACAAACCTCAAACTGATTCTTTTGTCCAGTGGAATATCCACGGATTTTTCTTCCCCACGGTAACTCAAAGAATTTCATTAAAGAGATAAATCTCGTTTCATCGAATTTCGGAAACTGCATCTGATAAAATTCTTGATGCTCCTTTGGTGTCAAGCTCGGAAAAAAAGAATGTTCGCACGTAGCAAAGGCGATTCGTTCGATATTTTTTTCAGTGATTGGCTCCCCATCAAGTAGAATATTTCCCTCGCATTTAGGAAGGAAGCGAAGGATTGATTTCATCAAGGAAGACTTTCCTGCTCCATTTTCTCCGATGAGACCAATGATTTCTCCAGGTCTTAATTCGAATGATACATGTTGGACCGCATCTATTACCCCATAACGAACACTGAGATTTTCAATTGTTAGCATATTCTCCTCCTATACAATTGCCTTCTTAGACACATAATAGATACCACTTCCTATTACAAGTAAGGTAACCATTGGACCTATAAAGACAGATAACTCTAAATATCGAAAACTTATTACCATCCCTAATACCGAAAGTAATACCACTCCCACACCGAGGATACGCCCCCGTTCACATTTTACGAAAATTACAGACAGAAACATAACACTTGGTAGATAGAGGATAAAACTAATTGGCCGAATCCATGTAATGAAACTACCAACAGGATAAAAAAATTGAATCAAACCTTGGTTCCAAAGATTTCCCCAAAGTTCCATCGGTTGACATACCTGTGGAATGAGCAATCGATAAAGGCCGTAATAAAGAAACAAGAGTATTAGCTGTGCTAACCATGCAATCACAGTAATCTGAATAACTTCTCCTAGAATACTTAGATACAAATAAACTCTTTTCTGTGGTAGACGTAGCATCGTATAGATGGTTTTTGCTCCTGCATAGTATCGCAAAAACTGATGAATAGGATAGATGGATGCAGCAATTAAAAAAACGATGAACAACAAAGGTGCAATCCCCTCTAATAACTTCGATAAATAATCTGCGGTTCCTTTAACAATTACATATTCTTGTAGCTTTGCATCGTATCTCCAAAATTCATATCTCTCTGAAATAATTCTCTTCATTACAACAATCACTTGCAAGATACCTAACATCCCAAGTAAATACCACCGCAAACCAAAATACTGCGCTGTAGGTAATGGAGAAGTCTTCACTTTACTACCTATTGTCATCCCTTTGTCACCAACCCTTCTTTTACTAAATCTCGATACATACACACGTACTCCCAAACAACTAATGCAATACATATGATACAACGAATGATTAACCAGATCATATCATTCGTAGAAATGGTTACGATCGTATAGAACAAAACAAATAATTGTGGAAATAATCTAGCATATGATTTCATGAATTGGTTATAAGTAAGTGTAACAGCAAGTGCAAGTAACAAACACCCATTGGCGAGTAACCGAAGTCCATCATAAAACGGATAAACATTGTATAGAAAATCCCATCGTAGCATACTAAGATACATAGCATTCGTCATCTGTAACTTCGAAGGAAGAAACAATTGATACAACAAGTTCCACAGACAAATCAAAAAAAACTGTGCAGCATAAAACAAAAATAAGTAAGTTATGTTGTGTATGATACGAAAATTTAAAATATGCTTTTGAGGCAGTGGCAATCGTATATACATAATCTCGGAATCAGGATTGGCAGATTGCCGTTGAGATACATAACCCATCATCAGAACAAGTACCCAAAGAGCTATTAGAAATGTGAGTTCAATATGACTTTTCTCTAGCAATTCCTCAAATCGATACATAGTAGTATTCAGATAGTATGTAGTTTGGTTCATATTCTTTGTAATGTCCATGCTCTGACGAAAACTAGCATTCATTTGATATAAGTGATAGCCAAAAAATCCACCTTGTATGATAGCCAATATCAGAAGTAGGAACAATAATGGCTTAGTTGTATATTTCCCTTGAAGCTTCCATAGTGAAAACCACCGATTTCGTTTCATTGAATCCCCTTTCATTCCATTCACTTCCTTACTCCCATAATATTTCAAGAATTTTTTCTGCTTCCGACTTACTAAATCCCATCTGCTTGGCAGAACGTATATAATTGAACGCTTCCCTTTGTATTAGTTCCTCACGAATCTGACTCTTTTGGATTTCTGTTACTGTTAAGATACTTTTCGCACCAGGATAAGAAACCAACAGCTTCTCCTCCTCAAGAAAGGCATATGCTTTTTGTACTGTATTTGGATTCACCTTTAACATCGCAGAAAGAATTCTTCGAGAAGGCAATTCATCCCCTGAAGTAAATGTCCCCGCAACAATCCCCATCTTTACATAACGTATGATCTGTAAATAGATCGGTGTCTCCTCATTCAATTTTAAATCACGAAACTCAACCATCCAAGCTTTCCTCACAAACTGTATTAATCTAGTGATACGGTTATAACTGTATTATATTACCAATACAGTTGATTGTCAATAAATTCCTTACTTTTGCACATTGCTGATTCTGGATAACTGAAGTCAGAATAATAACAAGTAACTATACCCTTTTATCATTCTGGGCTTGTCAATATAATATTGATTTAGAACCAATATGTATTGTATAATATTACCAATTATATATTTATAACTGTATCGCTTCTGTCTTATTGTATAACAGCAAGGTTCGATACTTTTGATTTTAGAGGGAGATTATGGCTAAGAATAAAATGAAAATTGGATTAGGTTCACTTTCATTACTATTTTGTTTAATTGGTATCCTATTTATGTTTACATTTCCAGGATATAACGAATCTTTAGGAGATGTCGTAATACGCTTGATAGGATTAAAAACGTGGTCAAATGGAACAGAGGGAATTCATTATACGATATATTGCTCTTCCATATTTTATATTGCATCTATTATTTTGGGCTTCAAGTTCAATAAAGACATAGGAGCAACCTCCGGAAAAATATTGTCCTCATTCTTCATGGTATGTTTGCTTTATTATATTATTCTATGAGAATAGGAGGCTAAAATGGAGTATCAACTAAGGCAAGTAACAACTGAGGATATACGACCTGCTCTTGACCTTGCACTACGTGTATTTATAGAGTATGACTCTTTGGATTATGGCCCAGATCACACAGAACGTATGCGCTTATCGATTGAAGAAAGAATTGCAAATCCTGATATCTATCTTTCAGGTGAACGTCTGATGTATGTTGCTTTGGATGACAAAAAAGTCATTGGCATCATAGAGACATACGGAAATAATCGAATCTCGTTGATGTTTGTTGACAGTGAATATCATCGTCAAGGTATTGCAACTGAGTTGATGCGCTTAATAGGTTGTGAGCTGAAGAGGAGATGTTTTGATAAAATTGTGCTAAATTCTTCACCAAATGGTTTGTTGTTCTACAAACATTTTGGATTTACAATAAATGCTACTATTAGAATGCTCACATTTAATCATTAAGAATGTACAACTTCAAGTTATAATGAATTCATACGCTGGATTCATTATGATATATTTCTAAAAGATAATCTCAGAATTACAGATTAAGTCCTTAAAGCATTTAGTAAAATTAAGAATCAACAAATCTTTTATTATAAAAGTATGGATTCAGTCGGTAGGAAGAATAGAGAGGAGCCCGACTAATTAGAAAAAGTTGGATTCAGTCAGTGTGGCAAAGAAAGAGCAGCCCGACTAATTAGGAAAAAGTTGCATTTAGTGGGGGTGGCAAAGAAAGAGCCACCCGACAAATTAGGGAAAAGTTGCATTTAGTCGGTGTGGCAAAGAATGAGTAGCCCGCCTAATTAGGGAAAAGTTGCATTTAGTCGGTACACTCGTCCCACACTGATATTAGCCCCATAATCACGCTGAAGATCGTATGAATTTTTATAAGCACCAAAGCGCTTGTTGTAAACTACAGTATATGTGATTCTT
>JAEZKD010000095.1 GCA_023415655.1 Bacillota bacterium
GCTCTTTCCTCAGTAAACCAAGCTCCTTTGACTCCAATGTCATATTTACCAGATTCCACACCAATCAACAAATCGTCATCTGAAGTTGGTACAAAATTAAATTCATATTGAGGTAATAATTCATCTACTTCTTTTAATACTTGCACTTCAAAACCATCGGATTCCCCCGCTTCATTCACATAATCAAATGGGATGTAGGTCTGTGTATGAGCAACATATACTTTAGTTATCCCGGAATCTGAGGTTTCTACGTCATCCTTACTAGTCACATTTTCTTCTGAAGCTACACTTTCTTTGGTTGTGTCTGATTTCGAGCAAGCTGTTATAAACATAGCCATACCTAGAATACTAATATAAAAACTCCATTGTTTGATTTTTTTCATATTTATTACCATACCTTTCTAATTTTGTCTCATAAGAGATTACTGTTGTTATCTATACTTAAATCTTGTATCACTACTATTTACCTTTTATAAAATACTTGATTAGAGATTTCCTTTGCTTTGTCTCTTACCCAAATAAGACGATTGATATCAATGTCTTGCGGAACCGTACAATCAGCACCAAGAATAACACCTGAGGTACCACTCTCATTTAGTAATTGTTCGGTATAAGCTTCGATCTCTTCTTTGGAGCCACGATATAAGAGTCCATTTGGAGTATTATCAAAGCCACCGATGACAGCGCGATCACCAAACAATCGTTTCCCTTCTGATAAGCTAACCTTTTCTACATTCACTGCCCAATTAATCACTTTTGCATTATAATTTTGATAGATGGATAATTCATTTCTTGCTCCTTCATATCCACAGATATGAAGGATGTTATAATCGCTTACTTGATTGGCTGCTTCTAATACCTTTTTATCACTTGGAGCAACGATCTCATGGTAATCACTTGCTAAAAGATCGATACCCTGAATATTTTGTACACTCAGGTAAATCCCATCTGCCTTACCTTCCGAAATCACTCGAGCTGCTAAGTCAGCAATATCTTGCGCAATCACATTCAGTGCATATTGTAAGGCGAACTTATCTTCCTTAAAATAGTCAGCAAGTGTTATATTGCTACCTGAGTCAGTGAGAAGTATTTTTAAGAATGTGGCTGGTGAAAAAATGTTATAAAAGGTTGCAACCTCAGCTCCAAAGAGGTCGGTTAAGGATTTTACTAATTCTACTTGCTTTTCAATCCAAGGATGATGCTTACCTAGGGGGTTGATTTGTTTGATCTCACTTGTAGTCCCAGCATGAATTAATACGTCATTCGGATAGTGAAAGAATCCATCGCTCATTAATTTAATCATATCCGGTTGGAAGTTTTCATAAAAAGCTCGATGTCCATCAATATTTTTTTGAATCACATCTCTACGTTCTACTCCTTGATTAAACTCTTCTCCTTCTACAAAGTGAAACCAAAAACCAACAGGAACTCTATCTACCTTCTTCTGATTCATTGCATCTAATACAAGTTGTTTCTTTGACATAATATACACTCCTTTTTGTTGTTTTTATTTTTATTGATATCACTGCTCCATTCATCTCGTTCCTTAAATCTTGTAACATCGTTCGCTTTCCCAGTTTTGCTTTCTTAAATGTTTATAATTCATTCGTTACCTCCTATTTGGCATAAGCTAGACTATGACCTAACAAAGTGTGACTCTCACGAGATAGCTATTTCTAAAGATAAAAAGAGCAGGATAGCTACAAGCCACCTGCTCTTTTCATAGATCAATATATTCCTAAATAATAAAGGATGATATCATCTTTTATGAAACCATGCTGTTCACTTGCACATCAAGAAAGCCATATTTGAGTTGGTTACAACAACAAATACAGCAACAGTTCATATTGATTGACAAGTGATTACGTTTCATGTTCATATGATTCTCCTTTACTACTATTTTCCTACTGGTTTAGTATGATTATATGCAGACACTTCTCTTTTGTCAATCTATTTTTGGTAAATTATATGAATTTTTTTTTGGTGTCTTATGTACAAGATAGAAAAGATAGATTCTTTCACTGATGAAATTACCCTTTTTATTGATATTTAGATCGAAACTGTTAGGATTTGAGTTGTTGTAATTGGATAGGTTCAAATGGGAATAATATATAGAACGTTTCATATCTTGTAATGATATGATGTCAAAGGTGTAACCATGAATCATAAATCAAAAAGGCAATTGATCGTTATACTAACTTTGTCGTGTATATTACTCTTTGAAATCTTAAGTTATATACAAAAAAATCACACCATATCAACCTTTCGATATGGACCAACTACCGAATTCGAAACAAAAGAAGAGTTAATCGTTGCTTTATTTATGAACAATATCGAAGCAGATAGCAGTAAGTTTTACGATCAATATTTTCCGGATGGATTAGATTATATTGATTATGAATATAAGATTATAGACATTAAAAAAGAGGGTGAACCACTTAAAATTTATGTTACAATTGAGGGCTCACCAATTGTAGGTGCACATATCTCTGTCGGTAAGGATGAAATTACTTATAGTGTAAATCCATCTGGAACCATAATGTTGGAGAATTTTAATCATAAAAAATCAAATGAAATTCCTGAAAGGTTAAATATAAAAATGAATAAGCCTTACCCCGAAATAAAGAATTAATATATAGAAGAATGAAAAATGCGAATGGAACTATGCTTAATATTTCAGATTATATAAAAAGAGGGTGTCACATCATTTCAACTTTGCACCTTATCAGAAAACATGTTTTGTTCTTATCGTTATTAATCACAAAATATTGTCTCTTTCTAAGGTGTCCAATCAAATGATGCGACCACCCCTTTATTTATTAACTTGAATTTGATGATGAATCGTTATTGAATATCGAGTGACTACTCTCCTACCATACCGTCCCCATCTCGATCATCCATATACTTGTACAACCAATGGCTTGACTTAATTGGCATACTGTAACCAGCAGCTTTTGCTTCTGCAATGGTTACCTTACCATTGCCATTGGTATCAACATTAGCAAGTTCCTTTTTTTCATCAAAGCTAGAATCCGTGTTATTCTGGCTATTACTATTGTTATTGGAATTGCTATTGTTATTGGAATTGCTATTGGTGTTGCTACCAGTCGTTGTTTGTTCTTCCTTCTCAAGATTACTATTTACTTCGTCCGGATTGACATTTTCAAACTCATCTACGATTTTATTGCCCTTTAATACATATTCATATCGATATTTTGATGGAATCTGAGTTGTTGTATTCGGATAGGTGATGGTAGCAACGAAATTTTCACATCCACCTGCATCTCTAATGTTTTTCTCCATGTAAGCTTGATCACCATGTCGATTTAAAGTGGAATTCTGAGGAGTAATGTTGTAAGCATTGGATACTCCACCAAGGGAATCGGCGATCACATGCCCTTCATCTAAGTCTTTTCGTTCTGTACCTGGCACCTTAGCCTCATCGGGATAATATCTACCACTTGAATTGACTGGTTCTTTGGAATCATCTTGAAGTACAATTTTATCTGCAATGACATGAACAAGTTGTCCATGTTCGTTGGTAAAGGCCCAATATTCTCTATCACCAAATCCAATGTCTACCGCAACATTTGCTTGTCGATCTCCAGACAAATCACCACCATACACTTCAATGATTGGATAAACAACACCATTGAATTCTATGGTATTATCGTTATTGATCGTAACTTGACTGTTAGAATTGTGTTTGTTAGGATCTTTTTTATCGTTGGTTGCTTCTTGCTCTGGATTCTCTTGCTCTTGAGCTTCTTGTTCCTGAGCTTGCTCCTCTTGAACCTGTTGTTCTTGATTTTGCTGCTCATCCTCCACTTGTTGGCTATCTTCCTGAGCTTGATTACTATTCTCTGGTTTTAAAGTA
>JAEZKD010000129.1 GCA_023415655.1 Bacillota bacterium
ACCTGATACTTTCGTATCTTCCTTTCTTTTACTTTCAACCTCACACTTATTATAGCATGCTTATGCAAAATTTTGTGATAAAAATACTTAATCTTGTATAAAATCTGTCATTTACCTCATAAAATAATTTTGAGCCTTATATAATAAGTTTTGAACCTTATAAAATACAAAATACCTACCCGAGTGTATCTAAAACCTAGTGAATCCATAAATAAATTCTCAAATTATTTAAGAACTCACAAAATGGTTAGTAAAATTCAACAAGATGAGCCAGCAAGCTGTCTCACTTGTCATGAATAAAAAGTCTCCTAATAAGTATCATAAAAGCTCTATTTAGAGAATCCATGCTACTATATTAGGAGACTTTTTAGGAAGAAATGCTAGCCCTTTTTATAGTTCTATATCAATATGTTTTAAGGTTGTGTTTGATTTCTGAATGTTATTTTCTTTTTCTTCCTCCTCAACACTACGCTTTGCTTTTACACGCTCTTCCTCGGCTTCCTTGCTCTCTTTCATCGCTTCCTTAGCCTCTTTTATTTCCTTAGTTATCTCATTGGTAATCTTTGATACTGCTTGAGATTTGTCTGCTACCGTATTAATTTTACTCTCAATGGCAGCTCCTTGATAAGACATTGCCATCTTAATCTCGGACTTCGCTACATTTTTTTCTCCCTCAAGTCTAACCTTAGTGCGAGTTAAGCTACTTACTTCTTCCATTGCAAGAGTCGCAGTGGTAAGTGCATTTATTTTTGCAGCATTTGCATCCTTTTCCTCTTCTTTCGGAGATTTTGTCTGCACAGCATCCTTTAATTTTTTCTCGATTTCTTCCTGGGTCTTTTTACGTTGTTCCTCTGCTAATTCCATATTACGCTGAGTGATCTGATTCTGTAGATCCTTTTGCTGTAGCTGCAATTCCTTCAGCTTTTCTTTTTTTTCCTCTGGGGTGATCTCTCGATTCATTGAGATTTCTTGGATGTCTTGTTTATTCTTTTCTAATTGTTGCATCAAAGATGCTAGATACTCATCTTCCTTATTCCCTAGTCTAAGATTCCCAGCATAAATGCTCTTCTGATGTTTCTGTTGAGTACTTATTTTACCCTGAAAGAGACTATCTGTATTATAATTGTTAACCTTTGATATATTCATAAATTCACCTCTTTCCTGCTTATTCAATAAGCATATCGGTTCTATGATACCAAAAGTTTACATAAAATTCATTAGAACTTCATAATACACCTGTTGATTCTATAGACTAAAGGTATTATAATCGTTAGCACATAAGAAAGCATATCGTGTATATAATAAATGTACCTGTGCAAATCTAAGGAGAATTCAATGAAGCGTTTTCGTGCAATGTCCAAAATAAAACAAGTCATGTGTTCTATCCTTATCCTATTCCTTATTTATCTCCTTTACGTTATAATCAGCGCAACACTTCCATTTATGGGAAGTCCAGAGGTAAGCCAGGATTATAAGGATAAGTTTAATCCTCAGAAATTCTATTCCGAAAACCTTGGTGTAGATCGTGCTGCAATCGTAGAAACAAGTCAGGATGCTTTGGATGTTCGCTTACATATGATAGAACAGGCGAAGCATCAAATTGCTATCTCCTCTTTTTCCATCAAGCATGATCAAAGCTGTCATGAGCTTGCAAGTACAATTCTTGCAGCTGCCAATCGTGGAGTAAAGGTAAGAATTCTTGTCGATGGTTTGACCGGCTATATGGATATGGATAAAGATCCTATCTACTACGTACTTGGTACTCATCCAAACATTGAAATCCGATTCTATAATATGCTCAGTCTTCTTCGTCCGTGGACAGTCAATGGCCGATTACATGATAAATATTTTATCGTCGATGATCAGCTACTAGTGCTTGGTGGACGTAATATCTCTGATTACTTCTTAGGTGAGTATAATTTAAATTCACTAAGCTATGACCGTGACATTCTAGTATATAACACCAAAGCTGGTGAAACAGGAAAAGAGAGTGTCCTTTATGAGGTATTAGATTATTTTGATACTGTCTGGAATTGTGAATATAGCGAAACTGTGTTTAATTCGATCAAAGACTTAAAAAAGGAATCCCTAGAAGCAGCCAAGAATTCCTTAGAAACTCTTTATCGCACCTTAAAGAAAGAACGTTCGGAGGTCTTTTTACCAATCGATTATACCAAGGTTACAATAGCAACGAATAAAATTACTCTTGTTTCTAATCCGATTCATATTATGACCAAACAACCTTACGTACTATATGAGTTAGGTGAACTTATGAAACATGCAAAGGAACGAGTTTACATTCAAACTCCATATGCCGTTCTCAATGATGATATGTATGAGCTGTTAACCCAAATCAGAAACAATGTTCCAGAGTTTAAGATGCTAATCAACTCTCGTGCTGGTGGAGATAATTTTTGTGCAAGCTCTGATTATACGTTGAATCAGAAGAAAATACTAAGAACTGGTGTATCTATCTATGAATTCCAAGGTGCTTATTCCATGCATAATAAGTCCTTGTTGATTGATGATGATATCTCCGTGATAGGCTCATATAATCTTGATATGAGAAGCACATATTTAGATACTGAGGTTATGTTAGTTGTACACTCCAAGGAATTCAACCAAAAGCTAGCAACCTATATCGATGCAATGGAAGCTCAATCACTCCCAGTCAATGCCGATGGTTCCTATGGAACGAATGGAGAGGTTACTCCACTTTTGCTTACCCAAGGAAAAAGGCTGTTATTTGACATCTCTTCAGTATTCTTTCAATTGATTCGATATTTATTATAGAAAAAGGCTGTCGTATAATTCTAACTTTACACCGCATAAGATACCATATGTTCTGACTTAGCCACGTTTGGAACAATATATGGTATCTTATGTGGTTCAAAATTGAATGGTGCGACAGCCCCTTCTGATATTTCTTTATTGATCTCTAATCTTTTCTAAATCAGAGATTGTAAACTCATAATTCTGATTACAAAAATGACAGTTTACTTCAATAGACTTCCCATCTGCAATCATCTCTTCAATGTCTTTTTTATCAATACTAATTAAAGCCTTTTCTACTCGTTCTTTGGAGCAATTGCAGCTAAACTTTG
>JAEZKD010000068.1 GCA_023415655.1 Bacillota bacterium
AAACACCTTCCGCATTCGCAATTCCAACTAACTTAAGCATTTCTACCGAACGATGAGCGATCTCTTCTTTTGACATCGTTTTATTGTGAAGTCCAATGACCTCATCAATTTGTGAGCCAATTCGAAACACTGGATTTAAACTAGTCATTGGCTCTTGAAAAATCATAGAAATCTGATTGCCACGAAGCTTTCTCATCTCATTGGTCGGAGTCTTAGCAATATCATACACATCACTACCTGTATTAAAACGAATTGCTCCGTCAACAATCTGTCCTTGTGGACGTTGCACTAGCTGCATTAAGGATAAACTTGTAACCGACTTTCCACAACCAGATTCTCCTACGACACCAACAGTCTTACCCGCTGGAATCTCAAAAGAAACACCGTTAACCGATTTCACGGTACCAATATCGGTGAAAAAATACGTATGAAGATTATCAAACTCAACTACATTGTCTGGATTCTTCATTGTTGTTTTATATTCTGACTCAGGAACATTCTTACGATTTCTCTTCTTTTCGAATTCTCTTGTAATCTTTCGATTCTCACGTGAGATTTTACGAGATTCTTTTCCTGAGATGTAATTTGCTTTTTTCTTAGCTTTTAATTCCTTACTCATATGGTCACCTACCTTTTCATCTTAGGGTCAAATGCATCACGCAATCCATCTCCGATAAAGTTGAATGCTAATACCGTTAACAGAATGCATAAACCAGCAGGAATCCATACAAACCAATAGTTGGTCATAACATAAACATTACTTACAGCACTAATAATGTTACCCCAAGATGCAAATGGGAATTTTACACCAAGTCCTAAGAAGCTTAGTGTAGATTCCGTTAAGATAATACTACCAAGGCCCATGGTCGCCATAACAATTAACTGAGGGATTACATTTGGAATCAAGTGCTTGAAGATACGACGTGGAATCGAAATACCCATCGCTTCGGTTGCGGTCATGAATTCCTGTTCACGTAAGGATAGAATCTGCCCACGTACCATTCTTGCAATTCCAGGCCATCCAAGGAAGCCTAAGATTAACATCATAAAGTAAATACGAACTTGTGGATCTACCTTCATCTGATCCATAACCGAACCAATAATGATGATCAATGGAAGAGATGGAATACAGTAAAAGACATCTACGATACGCATAATTAAATTATCCACCCATTTACCAAAGTAACCAGCAATTCCACCAAGTACGATACCTAATGTTACCTGAATTGCAACAACGATGAATCCAATAATTAAGGAGATACGGCCACCATACATCAATCTAGTAAGGATATCCATACCGTTAGCATCTGTACCAAGCCAATGTTGATTGCTTGGCTCTTCATAAATCTTAATAACTTGAGTTTCCACGTCAGCACGAACCATGAACTGCTCATTTTTTCGAGTAATTGTATAGATAACATCTTCCCCTTCATCGAAGGTTAGAATAAAGTTAGTTTTATTCGTTGCTATTGCATTCTGTACCATAGACTTAAAGGTAACATCCAAGAACACATCATTATCAATTGGCTGAACTACCCAATCTGAAATCTGAGCATACGTAGTACGAACACCATCGATATTTGTATATACAGTTGCACTTTCCTCTCCTAGGATCAATTCATAGGTGATTCCATCCGCTTCAAATTCTAATTGTTCTTGATTCATTGCTTTCTCAGCCATAAGTTTAAATTCGTAACTTAAATTGGTATCCTGAGAAAAAACATCAAAGATTTTCATCGAAGCTAATGCAAGATCCTCTTTGGTAGATAGATATGATTCCTTTGCATTCCCAGAAATATAATATGTGATTCCATCTAATTCAAAAGATTCCATTCTCTCTTTGATTGCAGCTTCAAATGTACCTATTAACTCTTCAGAGATTTCAATACCATTGATAGGAATGATAGTGGTAATCCCACGTATGGATGTTGCTGTAGCAAGTCGATCCATTAAGGAGATTCGATATAGCTTTTCTCCTTCCTTTGATAAAGCATAAGTCTGATCCAACACTGTAAATTCTGATGCATCATTATTCGCAGCTAGAATCATCTGGGCACGTGCTACCGATGGGAATTCTTTCCCAGGCATCACGGTATAACGATATTCTTTGTTTTTTGTAACACTTGCGTATTCTTTCGACATGATTTCATATCCCATAAACACTTGGCTTTCATCATAAGGGCTGATAATACCACCTACGAAAGAGAATAAAAACATACCGATTATGATAAATGTACCAATAATAGCAAGTCGATTTCGTAAAAATCGCTTAAAAACTAGCATAGATGGGCTTAAGACACGAACTCTTTGTTCGCTATCTAATGCCATTTGTTTTGTTGTACTAGTATCTGAATTTGTTTCCTGATTATTTTTTTTCTCATTTTGAGAAGAATCACCTTTTTTTCTTTTGTAAATTCCCATTGTTACCTCCTGTGCAAGATGATTTTTCCTAGTAATTGCTTTTGTCTATATAATTGTCTCATCCGCTCCTCCATCAGCCAACACGCACTCGTGGGTCAACCACAGCATAAAGTATATCTGAAATCAGATTTCCTAATAATGTTAAGGCTGCCATAAAGGTCATATAAAACATCGAGAATGGTATATCCCCTTGTGTCATAGCAAGATATGACGTATATCCAATACCAGGGATTTGAAACAAGGTTTCCGTAATCATTGCACCAGCAAATAATCCTGGTAAGGTTCCACCGATGATTGTTACAATTGGAATTAACGTATTACGAAAAGCATGCTTATTGATTACAGTACTTTCCGATAATCCTTTCGCTCTCGCAGTACGAATAAAATCAGAATTTAGTACTTCAAGCATATTGGTTCGTGTATAACGCATCAAGCTACCTATGCTTACAATCACCAACGTAATAATTGGTAGCACATAATGAGATGCAACATCTAAGAATTGCCCCCAAGAATCTAGCTGATCGTAAAAACGTCCAACTTTCCCATATAGATCAAACCAACCAAGCTTGATGGAAAAGATAAGCTTTAATATCGTTGCAAAGAAAAAGGTTGGTAAGGAAATACCAATCAGCGCAACAACAGTTACCGCATAATCTGTCTTACTATATTGCTTTCTAGCACTTAAGATACCGAGAGGAATTGCAATCAGAATCTGTAATAGAAAGGAGATCACTCCAAGATAGAAGGAATCCCAGATTACACTAGAAAATTTGGCTGTTACTGGAATGTTATAGTACCAAGAATCGCCGAACTCACCACGAACTGCTGAAGTCAACCATCGAAAGAAACCTTGAATGATTCCACTATCCATACCATAAACTGCGTTTAATTGTTCTAACCATTCGGAGTAGCTTTTCGAACCAGGTTGAGCTGCTCGCTCTCTTGCCAAAGTTTCAATGTAGGAAGTCGGCGTACAGCGCAAAATTGCATAAATAATCAATGAAACGAAGAATAGGATAACCACACTGGTTAGAATTCTTTTCAAAACATATTTCCACATAATAAACCTCAAAGGAAAAACTGACAGAGGGATTTACCCTCTGTCAGTTAGACCTTCCTCCCATCAAATCATATTATTTCATCTTAATATTTTCAATTTCCTTCATCCAACCCCAGTATGTTGTGATATCTGGAGTAATTGTAGAAACATCTACTCTATCTTCACTAAAGATTACACAGTTCTGTCTCTGGTAAATTGGAATTTCAACTGCCCAATCAAGAATGATATCAAGACATGTTTTGTAAGATGCTTTACGATAGGATTGATCTGAACTCTTTCTTGCATCAAGAATTAACTGGTCTAATGTCTCATCCGTAATTTGGGAGTGGTTTGAATCAGTACCACCCTTACCAACAATGTTTGTACTGTGATAAATCTGATACATATCTGGATCAATCGTTGCAGACCAAGCTGCTACCCATAATTCCTGAGTTCCAACATCAAGACGTTCCCATAATTGGTTTGCATCGGATGGGTCATTGATAGTTAATGTCACACCAATTTTCGCTAAATCTTCTTTTGCTTTTGTTAAAATAGCAAAAGATGGGTGATCTCCATTGCCGCCAGCTGGGATAATGATTTCATATTCTAGCTTTGCACCTTCTGGAGCCTGTGTAAACTTATGAGCTGCCTCATCATAGGTGTAGCCAGCTGCTTTTAAGTATTCTACTGTAGCTTTTAATGCTGCTGCATACTTGTCATCTGCTGTCATATCAGCAGTATAGATAGTATTTCCTTCAACATCCTTAGAGAAAGCTACTTCATAACCTTCATCCGATTTTTGAGGTGCTGCCCAAGATGTATTAGAGATAGGATAGTTGATAACATCTGCAACTTCACCATAGTAACTATCAATCGTTACATCACGATAGACTGAGATAATTGTAGCAAGACCTTTTCTAAGATTCTTGGAAGCTTCGGAATCTGGGTCACCAGCTACATTTACAGTACCTGCATTAATACCAATATAGCCATAGCCTAAGTTATCTACTGTACTAGTCATGATTTTATCTCCGCTTAATTCTCCATTGGAGTTATATCCAGAGATTTCAGCAAAAGCTGCTACGGAACCAGATGGATCAGCAATGTCAATTGTACCAGTACCTACACCGCTGATCTTATCTGCTTCTGTTGTTTCTTTAAACTGTACATATTTTGTGAAAGGTTCTCCCTTGTAGTAATATGGATTTGCTTCAAAGTACACAACCTTATTTTCATATTTTACAAATTTGTATGGACCAGCTCCTAATGGATTTGCCGTTTTTTCCTTCACAGAAGATAAATCTCCTCTTGTGAAGCCAAACATATTGTTTTCATAATCATAAGAAGCTTCATCGCCATAGTAATGCATTGGTGAAACTTCAATTCCGCAGATTTTGTAGATTGCAGATGCATCAAAGCCTTTAACTTTGACTTCTACTTCTGTTTGGCTTATCTTCTTAATACCTTCAATGGAAGGAACTTCATCGCCACCACTTAATAGTTTTTCTTCTAATAAGACATCACTTACAATAGCAGTAACATCCTCTACAAAATAATTCTCATCTCCTGCATAGCCCTTGCCTAACGCTTTGTAGTTGGCACCATACTGAGCGATAATATCTGCTAGAACCTGAGCTTCATCAGTTACTGTTGACGCATCATATGTAGTATCGATGCTATAAAAATGAGCGAATAAATCTTTCGCAACTTGAATTTCATCTGTATAAGCCACGTAGGTCCCATCTTCATAAAGACCTTTTACCCAATCAAATTCATCGGTTAATACAGGTACTATAATTTGCTCAGTGATTGCTTTCTTTGCATTTTCACTTAAGTTATCCATAGCTGCATTAATTTCTTCCACGGAAACTGATGTATTTTCAGCATTTGAATTGTTTTTACGATAATTTTGCATACCTAGAATTGGCACAGAATAAAGAGTAGAACTTCCATCATAGCTACTATCAGTAAGTACATAATAGCTGAAGATGATATCATCCGCATCCATCACATGACCATCACTAAACTTAACATCATCTCTTATTTTAATGCTATAAGTTGTAATATCCTCAGATTCATCGTAATTCACTGCGATGTCACTAATTCCTTTATAAGTATAGTCAGTTCCATTATAGGATGTCGTTTCACCCTCAATCGCATTTAAAATTAAACCACCCGTACGGTCAGTTGTTAATAGCTGAACATTGGTCATATCAACAACGGATTGGTCATAACCAGAGTCAGCAAAGAAAGGACTAAATTTCTCACTAAACTCCAAAGAACCAATGACTAAAGGGGTTTCATTCGTTTGCTCGGTAACACTATTGTCACCAGTTAAAGTACTGTTGTCTTGGGTGCTACTTTCCTTCTTACCGCAGCCAACTACAGCTGCACACATGGAGAGTGTAAGAGCAACGGACACAACTTTTTTGAACTTGCTTTTTCTCATAGTTTTTTCTCCTTTGTACCAGTCAAATGTGACCTAGAATATGAAAAATGTTAACATGATTAACAACTTTTGTCAATGCGATGAACCCTTGTATAATTTACTACTAATGGATGTTAATTCCACAATTCATGAAGTATAATCCACATATTTGCTTTTTATGGGATATATAAGAAAAAATGGTCGTATAATTGTACACTGTATACAATTATACGACCATTTTTTTATTTATTTTATCTATACTACGATAGCCACAGACCAATTAACAAAAAACCTCCAAAAAATAATATACTCATAACAATTACGATAGGAAGAATTGCTGCTAGTGCTCCAAAAACCATCGCCACACGTTCCTTTCGCGTGATTTTTAGATCAACCATCTGTTGACGTTCTTTCGTATACTTCTGAGGCATATACCAAGAAAATCCAGGAACATTCATATCTGTGATTGATCTACCATCATCCACATAAGCTTGTTTTTCTTGCTTTACCTGATTTCGATTTATAATCTGATTGACTTCCTTAAAATTTTTCTTCATAGCACTCTTTCCTATTTATATAAATGACAAGCAACCTTATGTCCATCTTTCATCTCTTTAAACTCAGGTGCTTCTGTTTTACAGATTTCCATACATTCCGGACAACGAGTACAGAATTTACAACCTTTCGGTGGATTCGCTGGTGAAGGAATATCTCCTTGAAGAATCACACGATTCATCTTAACCGTTGGATCTGGCATTGGAACTGCACTAAAAAGTGCTTTTGTATATGGATGTAATGGTTCAGCAAAAATGCTTTCCTTTGATCCATATTCCACCATATTGCCCAGGTACATAACACCTACCGTATCTGATATATGCTCAACAACTGATAAATCATGCGAGATAAACAGATAAGTATAGTCATACTTCTCCTGAAGATCCTTTAATAAGTTAATAATCTGTGCTTGAATGGATACATCCAGAGCAGATACTGGTTCATCACACACAATAAATCTTGGTTGTAGAGCAATTGCTCTTGCAATACAGATTCTCTGACGCTGTCCACCGGAAAACTCATGAGGATAACGCTCGTAATAGTGTGATTGAAGACCACAATCCTTCATAACGCGAAGTACATATTCCTTCAATTCATTCTTAGGAACAATGTTATGTGCTAATACTGCTTCTCCAATAATTGCACCAACCGTTAGACGTGGACTTAAGCTGGAATATGGATCCTGGAAGATGATCTGAATCTGAGGACGTAAATCACGTAACTCTTTTTTCGATAACTTCGCAAGATCTTGACCATTAAAGATAACCTTTCCATCCGTCAATTCATGCAGACGTAAGATTGATCTACCAACTGTCGTTTTACCACAACCAGATTCTCCAACGAGCCCCATTGTTGTTCCTTGTTCAATATCAAAGGATACATCATCGACTGCCTTCAAATACTGGGTTGGTCTACCAAATATATCGGTATCAATTGTAAAATACTTTTTTAAATGTTGTACGGAAAGACAAGTTTCACTCATACTTACTTACCTTCCTTTCCATTTGTACTTTCTTTATAAAGATAACATGATGCCTGATGCGTCTCACTAAATTTTTGTAAGGATGGATAAGGTCCATTACAAGCTTCGTGAGCACGTTCACAGCGATCTTTAAAGTAGCAGTAGGAAGGCATATTAATTGGATTTGGAACCTGACCTGGAATACTATAAAGTCGGCTTGTTTTTTTATTTACCACTGGTTTACTCTTCATCAAGCCAACCGTATAAGGATGCTTTGGATGTAAAAATACTTCCTCTGCAGTACCCATCTCCACAATTCTACCTGCATACATTACTACTACAAAGTCTGCCATCTCAGCTACTACACCAAGATCATGAGTAATTAACATAATGCTTCCATTAATTTTTTCACGCACAGAACGCAATAATTCAAGAATCTGTGCTTGAATAGTAACATCAAGAGCAGTCGTTGGTTCATCTGCGATAATAAGCTTTGGATCACAGATGAGTGCCATAGCGATCATAACACGCTGTCTCATACCGCCAGACAACTCATGAGGATAATTGTTATAAACTCCCTCAGGACGAGCAATACCAACTAGCTTTAACATCTCAATCGAACGATTTTTCGCTTGTTCTTTGCTAGCACTTGGTTCATGTAGCATCGTTACTTCATCCAGCTGGTAACCTACTGTAAATACAGGATTTAAGCTAGTCATCGGCTCTTGGAAAATCATTGCAATCTCTTTACCACGAATACTACGCATAGCATCCACTGGCATCTTTGCAATATCATAACATTTCTCCCCATTGTTATAGCGAATAGAGCCACTTACAATCTGCCCCTGAGGTGCTTGAACAAGCTGCATCAAAGAAAGACTTGTAACACTCTTACCACAACCTGATTCCCCAACTACACCTACGGTTGAGTTGGCTGGAATACTGAAGGTTACACCGTTAACTGCTTTTACAGTACCTGCATCTGTGAAGAAATAAGTATGTAAATCCTCAAATTCGATGATGTTATTCCTATCCTTCATTTCTGTTAGATAAGTGCTTTCATCTACTGATTTATGTTTTTTTGCTTCTAGTTCTTTTGTCGTTCTACGATTGTACTTTGCAATCTCACGCTCTTCTTTACGGGTAATATAATGCCCATTGTCTTTTTTATTTTTCATGGCATTCCTCCCTATCGTTTCATCTTTGGATCTATTGCATCACGTAGGCCATCTCCAATAAAGTTAAATGCCAAAACAGCAAGTACAATTAAGATACCAGGTGCTACCCAAAGATTTGGATAATACTGTAAAATACTCTGTCCCTTGGAAGGATCAGCTGCAGAAATCATAGTTCCCCATGCTGCCTTTGGTATCTGAACACCAAGACCAAGATAGGACAATGTGGATTCATAAAGGATAACTCCACCTAAGCCAAGTGTCATCTGAACAATGAGCTGTGGCATAACATTTGGTACTAAGTGGCGGAAAATCTTAGCTTTTGCTGAGATTCCAGTTGCTTCTGCTGCAACCATATATTCTTGTTCTCTTAACGACAGAATCTGACCGCGAACAAGTCGAGCCGTTCCTGCCCATCCGATTAAGGTTAAGAATCCCATCAAGATATAGATACGTGCTTCAATTGGTATCGTACTTGTTGGTATTGCTTTTAATACCGAGGATAGCACAAGTAATACTGGTAATGTTGGAATACAATTTAGAATATCAACTATTCTCATGATAACCATATCGATGTTTTTTCCAAAGTAACCTGAGATACCACCAAAGATGATACCAAGAAAGGTTTCTATAAATACAACTAGAAAACTAATGGTAAGAGAGATTCGTCCACCATACATCAAACGTACTAAGACATCCATACCATTCGCATCAGTACCTAGCCAGTGGTCTTTACTTGGCTTTGAAAGGTAATTATTCACACCCACAGATACGTCATAAAGCATATAGTTTTCACCATCTGCACCTATATAACTTTCTGAAGTAGAAACTTTTACTTCCGTCGGTATTGAAAAAATGTCTTGCTCCCCATACGGCACAAATAATGGTCCAACATAGCTAAATAAAAATAATAAAATAATAATAACTAAACCAACAACAGATAATTTACTTCTAAAAAAACGTTTAATAACAAGTCTTGTTGGCGACAATGCACGTACACTGTCACTCAGGCTTACGTGTTCTACTTCGGCTGCCTGAACCTTGCTTTCTTCTTCACTCATGATCAGACCTCCTTATTGTAATTTCACACGTGGATCCACAATAGCATACGAGATATCAGCTAAGATGGTTCCAAGTACAGTTAAGATAGCTAAAAACATCATATATCCCATAACGAATGGAATATCACCCTGTAGCATTGCCTTATAGGAGGTAGATCCAATACCAGGGATTGCAAATACAGTTTCTGTAATCATTGCTCCACCAAATAAGCCTGGAAGACTACCACCCAACATTGTTACTATTGGAATTAATGTATTTCGAAATGCATGTTTATATATAACCACTTTCTCAGATAAGCCTTTTGCCCGAGCTGTGCGGATGTAGTCAGAGTTTAATACTTCCAACATATTCGTTCTTGTATAACGCATCAAACTACCAATGGACAGAATAACTAACGTAACCATCGGCAAAACGAGATGATGTAAATAATCAAGAATTCTTTGCGGTCCACTCAAGATCCTCGTAGCATCCGATAAACCTTGTAATGGGAACCAACCAAGTTGGATAGAGAATACACGCATTAGTAACGCTGCAAGGAAGAAAGTAGGGAGCGATATTCCCATCATCGCAAGTACCGTTACCGTATAATCAACGGCTCCGTATTGTTTGGTTGCAGCTATGATACCTAGCGGAATTGAAATTAATACATTAAGAATCAGACCAACAAAGGAAATTCCAAAGGAAATCCACATATATTTGCTGATTACTTGTTGAACTGGACGTCCATATACAAAGGAGATTCCTAAATCTCCACGGACTGCTTTCGAAAGCCATTGTCCATAACTTTTAATAATACCACCAAAGGAACTATCGCCAATACCATATAGTTCTTTCATTCGCTGTACATCTTCTTCTGTTAGTTGTCCTTGAGCTACTTGGGCAGATGTATGCTGATCAATAAAGTCTGCTGGCATCATACGTACTATAAAGTATATCAGAATTGACACACCAAATAGAATGAGTACAGAGATTGCCAATCTTTTCACTATATATTTGAACATGTTTTTACCCCACAATATCGGAAAGGGAGCATAATTCTCCCCTTCCGTCTTTCATATTTGATGTTTCTATTATACTTTTATTTGCTTACTAAGCTTACATCCCAAAGTGAAGCTAATGGTCCCTTGTATGGTGTGATCTGATCAGCTGGTGTTAAGGATGTCGCATCAATTACGGCCTTGTCAAATACATACATGTTCTTTCTCTGGTAGGTAGGAAGCTCAACAGCAAGTTCCATAACCTTATCAAGAGCTTCTGTATAAATTGGTTTTCTTTCGTCAACATTTAATGTTGTACGTCCCTGAGTAATTAAATCATTCAAGCTTGTAAGAATTGCTTTTTCTTCATCAGAGCCATTCTCAAATAACCAGTATAAACCAGTTGCTTTTGGTGAACCTGCTTGATTTACTGCAGGATCTGAATAGTATACCTGGAACATATCTGGATCGATTGTTGCCTGCCAAGCAGCAGCCCAAACAGTTGATTCACCTTCGCTTAACTTAGATAAAAGGTTTTGATCAACATCAATTATAACTTCAATACCAAGTTTACCAAGAACTTCCTGAGCCTTTAAGAATACTTGACCTGCAGGGTGATCTTTTGCATCGGATGGAAGAACAAAGTTAAAGGAAGCTTTCTTGCCTTCTGGGTTTAATAAAGTTCCATCTGCCGCTTCAGTATAACCAGCTGCTAAGAAGAACTGTTTGGATGTTTCACCAGTTTCATCATATGGATACATTGCTGTAGCACCTTCTGGATAAGCCCAGCTTACCTGGCTCATAGGACGATGAATAACAGCTGCTAAACCACCTGGATAGGAGTTTAAGGAAAGGGAAGTATCCATTGCGGACATAAGAGCTCTTCTAACATTTAAGTCAGGATATACCTGTGCATTGATACCGATATAACCATATCCTAAATTATCAACTAAGATATAATCTAAGTTAGAATATTTTGCATCAGAAGTAATCTGATTAATTGTAGTTGCACTTGCTTGTGGATCTGAGAAATGAACTTCTCCAGTTGCTACGGAGTCAAATTCAGAACCAGATTGAATTGTCTTAAATCTTAAGTACTTAATCTTAGGTGTTCCAAGTAAGAAGTTATCATTAGCCTGAAGGTAAGTTATACCATTGCTAAAGAAACCGTCTGCAGTTGGAGTTTCTGAGTTATTAGCATCAGTAACCTTATAAGGACCTGCACCCATTGGTAAACCATTTAACTCTTTTACTTCAAGCATAAATTCTGCACTTGAGAAATCTACACCAAAGTAGTCTACACCATTTGCTTTGTCATGTCTTTCCTGTCCAGCATAATAGTGCATTGGAGCAACTTCAAATGTAAAGTTCCAAATTGCCTTTGGATCTACACCATTTAAAACAACTGTAATTGTTTCACGTTCTACACCATCGGAGCACACTTCTTTTCCTTTAGTGATACCGCTAACGCTCTTTACAGTACCCTTGTTTGCTTCAAGATATGCAGATTTTTCCTGAGCAGTAAAGTAAGCGTATGCATCTGCTACTGTTGTATAGCCAAAAGCTTCGTCAAACTCAGCTGGTGTAATTGTTTCTTTAATTGCCTTCATAGAAGCTGCGATATAATCCTCAGATGTATAAGTTGACATCTGATCTGCAGATAAACCTGTAGAAGCATCAATTGTGTAAGCACCATCTTTATAGGAAATTAAATCTTTCCCAATACTAGCTGCTGTATAGAATAAAATAATAGTATCCTGAGCAGTAGTAAGGAAATCTTCTGGACCTTCCATACCCAAATCTCCTGGTACATAACTATAAGCAACCAATGAATTATAATCTGATCTCACTGCGTCTTCTACTAAGGACCATACCTTATCAAGTACAGCAGCATCACCAGTACCAGCTAAAGCATCATCTACTTTTTTAGTAGCTGTAGCTGTGAACTCTGCAAGCTTTGCATCGGCACTACTTTCATCAAGAATCTGTGTCTGGTAAGCCTTTAAGCCCTTGATATCCATGGAGTATAATGTGGAAGAACCATCATAAGCAGGATCAAGATACATATATAAGTTAAATAATACATCATCTGCAGTCATCACATGACCATCACTAAACTGAATACCGTTCTTAAGATAGAACTTATATGTACTTTCTGTCTGGTCAGCATTGGTTGTCATCTCAAAGTCCCAAGCTGCAGTTGGCTCATTAATGCCAGCTACTGGCTCTGCTAACTCATTATTAGAAATAAGTGTAATCTGTGTTTTCTCAAATACAGAACGATCAGGTACACTAGTACTAAAGAATGGGGAAAACTTACCATCCATAGTTAAGGAGCTAATTACTAATGGTGTTGTTGCATTTACATCACTACGAGCTACGGATGCGTCTCTTCTATCTGCTGGAACGTCAGCAGCTACAGGTTCTGCAGTAGGCTCAGTGGTTGGAGTTTCCGTTACTGCTTCAGTTGGTGCTACCGTCGTTGCTGGATCTTTGTCAGTTTTCTTGCTACACGCAATTGCAAAAACCATGCTGAACGAAAGAAGCATTGCTATTACTTTCTTTGTTTTTCTCATATTCATCCTCCATTTTTCTAGATTATAATTATGCCTTATGGCTTAATTATCAAACTCATTAATCTTCGATGATTTGTAAACTACCCGAAGTTTTTATATTGCTCATCGTAAGTCCATTCACCGTAGTATCCGTGATCTTGGTAGAAGCATTCCCGGCTACGATTGCTGCTGCTACGATATCAGCTTTGCTTTCACCATCTGTTTCAATGACAATCTGGTCAAATCTACTGTTAGTGATTTTTGCGTTAGTTGCTCTTCCTGCTAAGGTACCAACGGCAAGCTTAACATTCGATGATTTATCAATTGTAATTTTCGCATTCTCGATTGCTAGATTCATAATCTCTGCTTTATCTAAGGTTGCAAATAATCCAAAGGATTTTTCTTGTGCTTTCTTTGCTGCGATTCCAGAAACTTTATTCTTCGCAATCACAGATAAATTCTTGATTGCATAACCATTCCCATCTAAAGTTCCTGTAAAACCTTCAATTGGAGTCCATGCAATACCACTTAAGTCAAGATCACCTGCTAATACGTAAGTTCCTTCTGGATTCGACGTAATTGCTTTCAATTGATCTACCGTCTTAATGCGAGTGCCCTCACCTTCTTTGAACTTACAGTAGATATTAATGTAGGCAGTACCATCTTCTCGATAGCTAATGTTCTCTTCCGCAATTACTTGATCGAATTCAAATTTCACGGTACATTCTGGATCTGCATAATAATCCATCAAAACATGGCCACTCTTCTTTGGTTCTGTCGACGTAGGTTTTTTTAATTCACTTCCTACATTGATGGTCCACTTTAAAAGACTTGGTCCGTCTGGATCCTGAGCATCCACAAAGTTAACACTTGGAGTTTCCTGCCATCTTGCATACAAGACAAGTTTTTTATCTGGAGATATTGTCTCGTTAATACGATCAGTTGAGAAATCCCATAAGTCATTATCATCAAACCGATAAACGGTACCGTTTACAGTCTCTTCTGCCGTATATTTCGTGTACCAGCCTACTAGCGTCTTATCTCCATTCTTAGGCGCCACCAACATACCTGAAGTTCCACTTGGCTGGTACAGTAAGGCATCCTCTGCAAAGTATACGACTCTCTTTGGCTCCTGATTGATATGACCACCCATAGTGTCAAAAGTTACTTCATATTCATAACCTTGTTCTACTGGATGCACAAACAGCGATTCAGTACCAACACTACAGCCAGTAAACAACATGCTAGAAGCTAATACAGCCGTTACAAATAACCTTTTTTTTACATTATACATAATAACCTCCCAGGTACATAAAAGCACAAAAAGAGAAACATTCCTCAACATCGAGAAATAATCTCTTATGCAAATACATTTGTATGTTTAGAGTAAAATAATACCACGATTATTACAAAATGTCAATAATTCAATATTATGGTAGTAATAATTCCAGGTTATGTAAATTTCGTCAGTTTGAAAAAAGGTTTCGTCTATATTCGAGAATTTTTTGTGCATAATTCAGTCTAAGCTGATAAGTCGTCACTTAATTTTTAGTATATTTATCCAATTTACTATGCATTGTATACAATTATACAATGACTTTTATTAAAAGTTTATTAAAAAAAACTATTACAGTTTGTATCTATAGCAACCATAGTTACAAACCGTAATAGCATTTTTATTTTTCTATGAGTTTTATTCTTTTTAGAAATTGTATGACAAGCTGCGTGAGTATACCAATCAATAGACAGCCAGCTAAAAACATATAATCTAGTATACTTACCACCTTTCGACTACCAGAAACAAAATATATAAGCTGTCCAATCATTGTTGTGATTGATAAGATTACTAGACCAAGTCCTGATCTTTTTAAGCGTAGTATCGACTGTTCATACTCGATACGAGTCATTAACTCTTTTGATCTCACAAATTTGATTGCACCAAGCATCGTATAATAAATCGGTAAGAACATAAACACATAAGGCATAAGAACATAAAACTTTCTTGATGCTTCGTGATTTAACATACCAATCAAAAAAAAGACAATAGCCATAAGCACAGCATATACCAAATATATAATTTTAAGCTTTGTGACCTGATTTCTACTTGCATCGAAAGAATAATAGGTTCCTTTATAAACGATCGTCTTTTTCTTCCTAGTACCTAATAATCCTTCACTTTCCTGTACCTCATAGTCCTTATAATATCTTTCTTTACGTTTCATCTAGTACCTCATCTGATAGAACTTATGTAAATATACGCCTCCAATGGATAACGATATAAATTCATTCTATCATGTCCTATCAGACAAAAGTACTGGTACTTCATGGATTACTACACCCTATCTACTCAATCAGGTGCGGAATTCCTTAACACAATTTTCTAATTCAGATGCATAATTACTTAAACTCTCAGCCATCGAAGTCAGATCAGTTACTACTTCAAATTGCTTGCTTGCAGTATCACTTAAGACACTGGAGGATGCTGCTGTTTGCTGTGATATCGCTGATATATCTCGTATCGAATCTAGTGTGGTACTTCTCATCTCCTCCATTGCTAATAAGTTTTGTAAAATCGCATTGAGTTCATCATTGAGTATTACAACCTGTTGATTCATTACTTGGAAGGTAG
>JAEZKD010000183.1 GCA_023415655.1 Bacillota bacterium
ACTTGATAACCAGTTGGTTTTAATAAAACAGTTGCAACTGTGATTGGCCAGATACCTGTATCAAAAATCTTTTGAATGTTATTCGTATCTGCACCGCCTGAGAAAGACATTGGTAAATTACCATCAAAATCCTTTGCTAATTTTGCTGCTACATTAATGGTTAATGGATAAAGTGCCTTCCCTGACATATACATATCTTGACCTGGCAATTCATTACTAGTAATCTTTACATGGAAGGTGTTGGATAACTTAACACCAAAAGTTAAGCCCTGCTCTCTACCTAATTCTTGCATTTTCTGAATTAAAGTAACTGCCTCATTGTATTGCAGATCACTTTCAAATCCATGTTGATCAAAGGTCATATAGTCATAGCCCATATCATCTAAGGTCTTACGTACAAACTCATATCCTAATAAGGTCGGATTACACTTTAAGTATGTATTTATCTTTTTCTTAGTTAGTAAATGAGTGATAATTCCTTCAATTTCATTCCTTGGACATCCATGCATGGTGGATAAGGTAATCGAATTACATATGTTAGAAGAGATCGATTTGATATAGGCTTCATCAAGGTGTTCAAATTCCTCCAGATGTGCAAGTGCCCATTCTTCACATTCCTTCCATGTGTTTGTATGTCTTGCATCTTTTAAGCCTTCGATAAAGTCATCGATTTTCTTAGACTGAATCCCCTCTAAGTTATATCCAACGGACATATTAAAGATAAATTTATCTGGATCACCAAAACCAAATTCTTTTGCAATTAATTTGATTGCATACCAGCCTTTGATATATTCTTCTAATGCTTGTGGAACGTAAAGCTCGGTTGACCACTCAACATTGTAACATTCATCGTCCGCACGGATACAAGGCTTATCCACATGTAGGTCATGTCCATCTAAGATTTGAACTGTCTTTAGTTCAAAGAATCTACTACCACCAACATAAGATGCAACTAAGTTCTGTGCTAATTGCGTATGTGGGCCAGCTGCTGGACCAAATGGATTCTCTAATTTCTGTTCAAATAAATCTAATTCTTTCATTCCATCATGGGTATAGAGCTGACTCACCCCATACACTGTGTTATAAGTTTTTTTCTCAAACATGATTCTTTGCATCATCTTTGAAAAAGGAATTTGTACCATAATATCACTCATTTTTACACCCCAAACCTTTCTACCGTTATCTTCCTTCGTTTACTCTTGCCCAAAGAGCAGCTGCTTGTGTTCTACTTTCTTCCATTACTTTTGCTTTATCAATATGTAATAACTTACGATCTCTCATAAGAATCTCACCATTACAAATTGTTGTTGTAACATTAAGTCCGTTCATCCCAAATAAAATATGAGAATTTAATGTTTGTTCATTCAATGGTGTTATTGGATCGTAATCTACCAATATAATATCTGCTGCATAACCTTTTTTTAACTTACCAAGAGGTGTATCAAAGAATCGATTCGCAATCTTCGCATTATGTTCAAATAACATCGTTGGAATCTCACCCCAGGCACAGTTCGGATCTTTATGTAAATGCTTTTGTAGTATATTCGCTACTTTATAACTCTCGATCATATCGTTGGTATAGCCATCGGTACCAAGACCAATTAGAATTCCTTTATGGAATATCTTTAATACATCGGGTGCACCAACTGCATTCCCCATATTACTCTCAGGGTTGTGGACTACCATCGTATCAGTTGCCTTTAATAGATCGATCTCTTTATCATCAATGTAGATACAGTGTCCTGCTACTGTTTTGGGTCCTAGGATACCCATGGCATGTAAGCGTTCTACGGTACGCACTCCATATTTTTCTAAGCTATCTTCTAAATCATCGATACCCTCCGCAATGTGAACATGATATCCACAACCTTCTGGAGTCTGCTCTACTACATAACGCAAGGTTTCATCACTCAATGTAAAACTTGCATGTAGACCCATAGTACCTTTTATCATATCTGTCTTATCTTCATTGGCGTAATGAATGAAATCTACGTTTTCTTTTACTGCTTTCTTCATCTCTTCTTCACCATTACGGTCGCTGATCTCATAACATAAGCAGGTACGAAGCTTGTAATCTTTCGCTACTTTAGCTAACTCAATTAAACTTCCTTCTGTTTTTGCATAACTTGCATGATGATCAAATACAGTTGTTACACCATTCTCGATACAGTTTAAATAGGTAACCTTAGCACTAATCTTATCATCTTCTAACGTTAAGTGATTGTCTAAATTCCACCATAATCCTTCTAAGATATCAATGAAGTTCTTTGGATTATGATTCTTAATGCTAAGCCCTCGATCTAGAGAAGAATAAATGTGATTATGTGCATTGATAAATGCTGGCATAATGATTTGGTTCTTTGCATCCAGAAACTTAGCTTCCGGATATTTCTTTCTTAAATCTTCTAAATTACCTATCTCTTTAATTATATTACCATCAACTAAGATTCCACCTGATTCCATAAAAGGATTTTGGATATCTCGTGTGAATATCTTACCATTTCCGATTATATACATTCCAACCTCAATTCTTTGGCATATAAGCCTATATTAACAATAGTTTTATGTAACATAGCTTTTCTCTTTCCCTATAGCACTAAGTAGATTTTAATTCCTTCACTAGGTGTAATAAATGTTCCAAATCCTCTTTTGTATCTACATCAGTTAACTCATATGAGTGATTTGCCTGTACTACCATAACACTTTCAGGATGAGATTTTATCACTGTCCCACCCTTTTCGTCAGGTTGTAAATTACGAAGTTCTTCATAATACTTTTTTGGAAAGATCACTGGGTTCCCTATGATCGAATGATATCCTAAACGAACTATCATATCTTTGTTATTTTGAAAGGAAGATATCAGTCGAATGATAGAATCCTTGGTTCTTAAGGGTTGATCACAGGTAACAAACATGCAACCTTCGGTTTTACTCATATGGTTCATACCAATTTTAATTGTATCACTTTGTCTCGGTAAATCATGTAACATGCAGGTCACAGGATAGTCTTTTAATAATTCTTTCACTTCTTCATACCTAGTAACTACGATTACCTCATGAAGTAAATCAAATGGTACTTGCTCAAGTATCTGTAATATCAAAGGTTTTCCATCAAAATCAGCTAATAATTTATTGGAGCCAAATCGATTTCCAAATCCACTAGCCATAACGATACAGCTTACTAAAAAGGGATGTTCCACGAGTTCAATCGTTTCATTCATAGTTTCTGATATTGAATTATTTACTTGATCAAACATATTAGATTTCCCTTCCTTTCACCGATTTTTTCCTACTTAATTTCCTGATTTTTTCGAAATGCTTAGATAATAGGATTAAGAACATAGAATCCATACCTTCGTTTCTATCGCAGAGCCATTGGATTATTATTCCACTACAGCCATTACTTCTACTTCGACTAATACACCCTTTGGAAGTTCTTTCACAGCTACACAGGAGCGTGCAGGTTTTCCTGTAAAATATTTACCATATACTTCGTTGAATGCTGCAAAGTTTGCCATGTCTGATAAGAAACAAGTTGTTTTTAATACATGTTCAAATGTTGTATTGGCTTCTTCTAAAACTGCTGCAATATTTTTCATAACTTGAAGCGTTTGTTCTTGAATGCCACCTTCTACTACCTGTCCATTGGTTGGATCCAGAGGGATTTGACCTGAACTATAAAGAACTCCGTTTACGATCCATGCTTGGCTATATGGCCCGATTGCTGCAGGGGCTTTTGTTGTATTAATTAATTGCATAATTTCCTCCTAATATATTCATTTTTTGGTTGTATTTACCACTAAGATAAGTATAGCACTGAAAAATATTTTAGTCAATCGCAATTCGACATTATTTTTTTTCATTCCATTGTTGAATTATAGTTCTTTAGCTACCCTGTTTTTTAGGGCTTTTTTATTTTAATGAAACTAAATAAAAAAAAGAAACAGTTCAATCCTGTTTCATTAATTAGGAGGGCTCGGATGAGACGGGACATTGCAGTCAATCTAGTTTATACATAGTCCCGATTTATCTGTCATTATCTCCATCATCAGTTACCAGGTCTTCATCAAAAATCATCACCTTTCTTCTCCTGTACATAATTTTAATTTACTAAAAAATTATAAGGATATATTTCAAGGTGGTAAACTAATTCGATCGCATTAACACTAAAAGTGGTCAACTTTTTCAATAGCATTTACATTATTTTCCTCGAAGTACATTTTCATCCTCTAACATATTTTTCATGAAATTCATTCCAGTCTTTCTTGCTATCCAATATCCCAAACATATTCTTCATTTGTAACAACATATATATTGCTACAGATCTTGCCTGACAATTTATAGATTTTTTAGGATTGAATTCCATATCAGTAAGCCATTCATATTTAGACAGATCCAATCCTGTTCCATAATTCTGTATCAATGCCTTGATATATATATAATCGTAAAATAATGTTTTAGGTTCTATTGGCCAGTCTTCTCCATCCATGCAAAAAGTTATAATGCTACCAGAATTTCTATGTCGCTCATCTTGCTTTGCCTCTTTCGGTGTCACGTCAAGTAAATCCTTATAAGGTCCACCCAACTCATATTTTTTTGAACTTTGAAAAATACTCTCCAATGTAATTCCATTATATTTCAAAGAAAACGCTACTATATTCTTTCCCAATGGACTCAATGGGGATTTTGGGAGATTTTTTTTGAACTTAAATGCATTTCTAAATTCCAGAAAAGGCTCAGACTAGCCCGGAATACTCAGCCATGAAGATCTGGTACATGTTCATAACAATCAATGTCAATACATAATGCCTTTTTCATAATCAACTTCTCCTCCTTTATTATTTTTATTTTTGTTGTGAGGGTATAATAATTTCCTCTTCATAAAAATAGTATATAAACAGAGGTGTACAAGACAAATAGACAGCTCAAGTCGTTGAGCTGTCTATTTGTCTTAATAATTCCAATTATTTAATTGATTGTTTGATATAATCTAGCATTTGTGTAATATCACCTTTGTAATCCATAAAGCCATTATTTCTAGCCTGATATTTGTACTTATTGTCGTCTTCATCAAAAGCATAAATTACTTGTATTTCCTGACCTCTTTTATTTGTATAGGTAAGATATTTCTCAGTATTTTCACTAAATGTAGTGAAATATCCCACGTCCAAACCGTCTTTCTTCGCTCTCAAGAAGAGTACATATGAATAATACTCCCTATTGATAGAAGTTGTCATAGTCTTTTCTAAAAGGAGAATCTGATTGCTATTTCTCTTACAAATATATCTTTTTGCGTTCAAAAATACATACTTTCCAGCAGGATCTGTCTTACCCTTATTCTGATACAT
>JAEZKD010000218.1 GCA_023415655.1 Bacillota bacterium
GATTACAGGAGAATGGTAATCTTGAGCAAGAGCATATCGGAGGTTGTGTCTTATTTGAACAGAAAGACATTGTACAGAGGTTACTAGGAGGTAATAGATATGGCAATAAAGATGACAACAAAGGAACGAATCATTGAAGAAGCATTGACCTTATTTTCGAATAAGGGAGTTAAGGGAACGAGTGTTAAAAAGATTGCAGAAGCTGTTGGAATAAAGGACAGCTCCATTTATAAGCATTTTACTAGCAAACAAGAGATTTTAGACGCCATTGTTGGGCAAGTGAGTACTCGTATTACTTCCTTGTCAGTAACGTTAGGGATGAATGGTGAGGGAAACCAACAGAAGGAAGCAAAACTGTTTGGAAGCTTATCTTTGCAGGGGTTGCAGGAGCTTAGCAGACAATTCTTATTGTTCTATTTACAGGACGAATTCATATCACGCTTTTGGCGGTTAGCAATTATGGAACAATATCATAATGTAACCTTTTATGATAAATACCGTCACATTTTCATGGAGGAAAGCCTAACTTATTTAACAAAAGTATTTTCGGAAATGATAAAGCAGAAATATTTTTATGAAACAGATCCAGAGGTTTTGGCAATGAATTTTTATACTCCAATTTTCTTTGTGCTTAGTAAATACAGCGGTAGACCAGATCATGTGCAGGAGGCTTTACTGATCTTAGATAAACAGGTGGCAGAATTCCATAAATGTTATTTTAGAAAATAGTTTTTTATATGAATAGAGACATTAGTATTCTATCCGCAGAATGACTCAATGTTCCATCAAGGGGTTGAATTGTTACCATGATTACGGCTTCGATATTCCTTTGGAGAACACCCGACAAATTTCTTAAATTGTCGATTGAAATTGGAAAGATTACTATAGCCACAGTCATACGAAATCTCGGAGATTCGTTTGTCAGTGTCAGAAAGTTCCCCACAAGCAGCGTTAATTCGAAGCTGTGTTAGATGCTCAATTGCACCTACACCAACAGCCTTCTTAAAGCATCCCATGAAATAGCTTTTACTTAGAGGAATCAGATTAGCGAGTTGATCAATCGAGATATTCTCTTGGTAATTGCTCATCATATATTCCAAAGCAGGACGAATAATTTCACTATAGCTTACTTCATTATCCTCTCGACTTAGAGCGTTTTCATTACTTTCTAGTAAATAGAAAAGTCGCAAAAGTTCACTTTTTAACAATAGGTCATACTGTGGTAGATTGTTTTGAGCACAGAAAAAGATCTGATCGACGGTGGATTTCAGCGCTTCGTAATTATTTAAATCGGAACATAAAGGTAGTTTGATTTTCATGCTTCCATTCATCACTGGACGGATACATTCAGTTGTACAACGATCATTGCTATTACTCCCAAGCATGATAGGATGAAAGACGAGTGCATGATAAATAAGCTCACTATTTTCATAAGGATAAGCAGCATGAAGCATATTCGGAGGGATAATAATGATATCCCCTTCCCTTGCAATAAATTTTTCATCGCCACAGATAAAGATACCTTTTCCTCGAAGAATACGATTGATTTCAATTTCACTATGCCAATGCATCGGAACATTCATGAAGTATTCTGGTATTCGGCATTCATAATGACTATATGGGATCAAAGTCGTACTATGCTGTCTCTTTTCTTGCGTTTCTCTACTTAGCATATAGATTCCCTTACTCCTAAAATATTATAGTATTACTTTTTCATAGAATTTAAGTAGTGTTTTTCGCTAGATAATAGTATCATATCATTAGAATCACTGACTTGCAAGAGTTCTACACTTTATGTAATGAGATAATAATATTAGTAACGACTTCATGGGAGCAAAAAGTAGGAACGCTTTGTGAGCGTATGATTATCTTAAGCTTTTGTATGATAAGCAAATATCTTATGTGAAGTTTATCAGGAAAGTAAAAGATAGGATAATAGTAAGCGTTTATTATCAAGGACAAACAAGATTATCATGATCTGTTTATCATGAAATTTAAAGTATGAATATCATAAGTAACTATTATGGGAACAAGCAAGACTATTATAAGGAGGACAGGTATGAGGTTTGAAAAGGTTCAAAATGCATTAGTATTTTATCATCAGGGTGAGACAATTCGAATTGAAGCTTGGGGAAAGGATAGCTTTCGTGTACGTTCTACGATGCAATCCAAATTTACGGGAAATGACTGGGCTTTAACGGAAAGTGTAAATGAATGTGATACAACAGTTACCATCGGAGAAGAGGATAACTGGAACGGAGATGGAACGATCGGTAAGGTAAAGACTGCAACAATCATCAATGGTCGAATCAAAGCAGTCGTTAATTTTGCTGGTGTCATATCCTTTTATCGGGATGATCGTCTGATTCTTCGCGAGTATTTCCGTTCCTATGGTGGTACCTTGTCAAAAGAAAGTCGATGTCTAAAGATTGTTAATCGTGAGTGGAAGGGAATCATCGGAGGAAGTGAATACTCACTGAATTTGAAGTTTGAAAGCAATGAGGGTGAGAAGATCTTTGGTATGGGTCAGTATCAACAGGCTTATATGGAATTAAAGGGATGTGTGCTTGAACTAGCACAACGGAATTCTCAGATTTCAGTGCCATTTGCGGTGTCATCCTTAGGATATGGTTTCTTATGGAATAATCCAGCAGTTGGACGTGTAACCTTTGGTAAGAATTATACCGAGTGGATTGCGAAATCAACGAAGGAGATGGATTACTGGATTAC
>JAEZKD010000258.1 GCA_023415655.1 Bacillota bacterium
CAAAGGCACTTGTAATCTCAAATAGAACATCACGAAGTGCAAGTTGTGGTTCCATGATTAACATGAAAAAGGAACCTATCACCACAACTCCTAAGGAAAGGAAGGCAACAACGGAGGCCTTATGAAACGCATCCTTTGGTATACTGAAACGAAACGCTTTACTTTCTCTATTGGTAGCAGCTTTTTTCATGCCCTGAAGCAACACAAAGAAAGTACTTGTCTTAATACCACCACCCGTAGAACCTGGTGACGCTCCTATGAACATTAATACAATCAATACAAGTAAGCCTGCGCTTGAGAATGTCCCTAAAGGATAGGTCGAAAACCCAGCGGTTCTTGCAGATACACTATGAAACAATGCACCGAGCCATGTAATTTCTTCAGATAATTTTAATAATACTGTGCCCGCAAGAATTAAGGTGATACTCATGGAGATGACCACCTTTGCATGCATCGAAAGCTTTTTCCAACAAAATTTATGGTGCCATAGTTCACGTATGACAAGGAATCCAATCCCACCAAAGAAGATCAATGTACAGGTAACAAGATTTAATAACACATTATCTTGATATGGAATTAAATTTTGAAAGTTTCCTAAGATATCAAACCCAGAGTTATTAAATGCAGCAACGGAATGAAATAGGCTGATTCCTATCGCTTTTCCAACTGGATAATCTTGAGAGAATACCAAAAAGCTCAATACTGCTCCAAGAAACTCAAAGATTAATGTTGTTAGCAAAACTCCCTTAATAAAGCGTATCATCCCCTTACCAGTCGTAAGATTCATCGCTTCACGAATAATGGTTCTACCTCGTAGATTAACCTTCTTTCCCATCACTAAGATAATACCTGTCCCAACCGCAGTAACTCCTAAGCCACCTACTTGAATTAACAAACCAAGAATAAATTGGCCAACTGGAGTAAAGGTATCCCCTGCATCCACAGCAATCAATCCCGTAACACAAACAGCGCTCGTCGATGTGTAAAGTGAGTCAATGTATCTTAAGTTTACACCCTCCTTAACACTAATTGGAAGTTTTAACAATACCGAGCCCAAAAGAATTGTTAAGACAAAACCAAGTGCTATCAATCGTCCAGGTGATTTTAATATATGTTTCATCCTTGTTCCTCCTCACCTTCATCTGGTTCAATCAACCGATAACCTACGCCCATCTCTGTATAAACATAACGCGTACCTCCTAGTGTTGAATCCAGCTTTCTCCTTATATTAGCCATATTTACTTGAAGCTTTTTTACACTTCCTGGCTCCAAACCACCCCAAATTGATCGTATGATGGTATCATATGTTAAAACCTTTCCAGAATAATAAGATAATAAAACCAAAATATTATATTCGGTCTGCGTCAACTCAATCTTCTCTCCTGCAATCTTTACCATACGCTTATCATAATCTATGTATAAATCATTTGCCTTAAAGATTCCACCAGTTAGCGTTCCCTCAGCCTCCTGATGTCTACTGACACGAAGTGCTGCCCGAACTCTTGCTAGTAGCTCTGCTGTACCAAACGGCTTAGTGATGTAATCATTCGCACCAAGATCTAAGGCGTCCACCTTGTCTTTTTCACTCACCCTAGCTGAAACCACTAAAATAGGCGTAGCAAAGTTACTCCGTACCAATGGTATGAGTTTTTGACCATCCATATCTGGTAGACCCAAATCTAAGATAATCAAATCTGGGTTATGTGAAGTAACCATCATATTAGCAATCTTTCCTGTTTCTGCATGGATCACTTGATAACCATTTGATTCAAGTATTGCTTGCATAAAACTTCGAATGTTATTCTCATCTTCGATGACCAATATCTTGTACTTATTATTACTCATCTAAACCTTCCTTTCCAGGTAGAGTAAATCGAAACAACGCACCGCCACCAACTCTATTTTCTGCCATAATTTCTCCACCATGAGCTTTTATGATCGTTGCGCATACAGAAAGTCCAATCCCTAGACTTCTCTTATGATCACCAATATTATCGGATTTCTTATCCATATTGCCCTTAAATAGATTCTCCATAGTATCCTCAGCAATACCCAATCCGTCATCTGCCACTTCAAAAATTGCTTTCTCACCTTGTAGATATATGTATAATTCAAGCTTTTTCATACCGTGTGCATGCTGCACTGCATTCTCAAAGAGATTCATTAACACCTGTTCAATTAATAGTGCATCCATTGGTATCCGAATAAACTCCTCTGGTATCCGAATCGATATCTTTTGAGTCGGATAATACTTATGAAATTTCATTAATACCTCTTCTATCAATTCCTCCAGAACCACTGGTACTTTAACAAGTGAAGCTCCCTCTTCTTTCCCAATCCGAGTAATAGATAACAGATTCTCAACCATGCGTATCAGCCATTCAGAATCTTCTTTCATCTCACTCAGTAGCTTAATTTGCTGTGCTTTGGATAGCACATCATAATTCTCCATAATCGCAGAACTAGCACCATATATACTAGTCAATGGTGTTCTCAAATCATGAGAGATGGCTCGTAACAGATTTGCTCGCATGAATTCCTTTTCACTTTCTGCTCGAAGCTGTTCTTGCTGTCTTAGTCGAGTCGTTAATGTACTCGTAATTGTAGTTACCGCCAACATAACTAACGTAGTTAGAATATTCTCAGCAATGACAAAATTGAACTTATAAAAAGGAAAGATAAATGCATAATTAACAATCAATACACTAGTTAAGGAAGCAACAAATCCATAGATATATCCGTGTGTACTTAAAGCAGTCAGAAAGACTGCCAAAGTAAATATAATTGGGATTAAAGGTGCTGTCGTATACCTCGCTTCAATTGCTTTGCTCACATAATAAGCGATTGTTATGTAAAATCCAGACACTAGCCAATCATAAATCCATCTTTTATGTACTTTCATAGAATTCCTTCTTTACGCAACATGAAGAATTAATATAGAGAAGCTCTCTATAGCAATCCTTCATGTGATATTATATCAGATATGAAATTAAGATACGGCAAAGATTCCCCCAAACTAAGACTCCTGCCTATAAGCACAATTAATATACATCCATTCCTTGATACTCATATTATGATATGTAAGACCATAATAATTCATCGGATTAACATTGTCAAATTCTTATTTTTGATTTTAGATATTTTTATCCAACAAAACTTTACTTAATTTACAACTCCATATTTTTTTCTATAATACAGTAAATTAATAACTCCTCGTATCAATTCATCCAAAAATAAAGTGATATAGATTGCTACCATATTCATATGTAATACCTTGATTAAAAGGTAGGAAACACTGATTACAATTACGGATCCTAACGCTTGCGTAAGTAACATCCACTTCGTATTTCCATTAGCTCGAATTGCATTTGCACAAATAATGGTCATACTTTGTGGAAACATTATAATACCAATCAACTTTAAATAAGGTGCTCCATTCAATATAACATACGAGTCATTGGAAAATAGATCTAAGATCGGTTTAGCAAAGAACAAAAAGCAAACACAAGCAATGGAAACAATGGTAAAATTCACTAGAATACTCGTATAGAAAAAGCGATTGGCTTCCTTTTCGTTCCCTGCACCAATGTTTTGACCAATTAATGTTAATGCTGCTTTAGAAGTTCCCTCAAATATTACATAGACAATGCACTGCATTCCAAAAGCAAAGGAATAAATCGCCATATCCTGAAAGCTAAAACCATTGATAAACCGTATTAGAATTAGATTTGAAAAGTTCCATAGAAGGTACTCTAATCCAACTGGAATCCCTAATCTTACTACCTTTAGGTAGGAACGAATCTGAAACCATTCCCGATTCCATATACCAAGCAGATACTTTTTCTTCTGATAAACAAAGCAATACAATAACAGATAGACAAATGAAACGAGATTTGCTACCACGGTTCCAATTGCTGCACCATTCACCGACAAAGCAGGAAATCCAAATTTACCAAAGATTAAAACCCAGGATAATACAACGTTCAAGCCAACTTTAATAAAGCCTGAATACATAATTGGTTTTGTCTCTCCCATTCCATGTAACATAGCCTGCAAAGAGCTATCTACGCCAACAACGAGCAAGTAGATTGAGCAAATACGAATATAATCTATACTATAATGAATGACTGTAGAATCAATCTGAAAGAAGCTTAAGATCGGTCTTACCCAGAAAAACCAAAGGAAAAAGACTCCGATTCCTAACAGCAGATTGTAAAAGATGGAACTTTTTACAAAAGCGGCAATCTCCCCCTCCTTCTTTGCCCCGAATTTCCTAGCTACAATAATAATTAAACCAGTATTCATTGCTACCAAACAAGATACTGTGGCTAAATATGGCATTTGTGCCGCACCAACTGCAGATACATAACGTGTATCCTGATTTCCTAAAAACCCTTTGTCCGTCAAATTCTGTAACTGAAATACTAGTCCTTGTATGATCAACGGAAGTGCAATCCGAAAAATACATCGTAATCTTTCCATAAACTCATGATTCTTCTTAATATTCATTTTTTCTCTCCAACTCACCTTTAATCCTCTAACCATTTCGTTATGATTCGCTTTCGCAAACCCTCTTCATATAACGTATCCAATTCCCTCACCAATTCAATTCGTGGTATTCGCTCCTTGGGTAATCGTTTCTCCAGCTGCTCCCTCACCAAAGGAATGGTTTCGTGAAAACAAGCCTCTCCCGAAAGGATGACTTCTGGTAAATCAAGTACACATACCAAAGCTAAAATACATTGTGCAAACGTTAACACCTGATTGGACAGCTCATCACAAAGATATTCCAATTCACCTGCATATCCACGACTCCCCTTGATTACCTCTTTTCCTTGCACAATTCCCACACCTATACAACCATTCATATATGCGATGTGTGCAAAATCACTATGCTCCGTCGCTTGTGCATACACCGTTGCATTCATATCATTTTCAATCAATACATCAATTGAAAATGTAGCTTTCAACTGCTTTGCAAGTACATCCCCTTGTAATTTTGGAAACTTTGGTAAATATGTAATCTCTGATTGATTCACCGCACCAGGCACCCCAATTGCTATGACTGAAAGTGTATTATATTCTGCTTTGATTCCTTCCACCAAGAACAGAATATCCTCAACTCCTACCTCCATAGTTACGGGTTTCTTTGTTTTCCAAACAAGCTTTCCAGCATAATCATAGACCCTAGCTTCAAGAAACCAATCCTTGAATTTCATCACACAGCCGTATTGGTAGCTTGCATTTAATTCATAACGTGTTCCTGGCCTCCCACCACAACTTTCTAGCTCTGCCGTAACGAGTACTTCGTTACTCATAACTAGCTCTTTTAATAGCGCTGCCACCGTTGGATTACTAAGTCCTGAGCTTTTGGATAAACTTGATATTCCTTGTGGGCTCTCAGCTCTTAAAAGATTTCGAACAATCCTCTTATTTTGAATCTTTATCAGATCAAAATGTGCTGTACTTTCCTCTCTCATCATCGTATCCTTTCGTCCAATCTACTTTTTCAATTATGAGCACCTCCTTTATAAGAACTTCATAAAGAAAATGTAAACGTAAATTTCTTCCGATTATGAAAGATACTTTTTAAAGTATCTTTCATAATATGATAATAGGATAGCACTATTACCATTTCATGTCAATAGTGCTATCCTATTACTTTATATTAATAATAATATTTCTGGTTCATCAGCATTAATAAATCAATCACTAGCTTTGCAGCTTCTTCTCTTGTTAATTTTTCTGTTGCTCCAAAGGTATTGTTCTCTCCAAATTGTAAGATATTGTACCCTTTACAGATTGCAACAGCTCCAACTGCATTCTTTGCAATGGTTGATTCATCTGCATATCCAGTAGTAAATATTCCATTCATCTTAGCTACTTCACTATATCCTAAGCAACTAATTACAAATTCAGCGGCTTGCTGTCTCGTTACTCTATAATCGTTTAAAATTGCTTTTTGATCATCATTCACATACAAATTAGCAGCTTCCATAAATTGAATCAATTCATTCTTAGTAATCAAGGCGGTTGGTAAGAACTTATCTGCCTGATAACCAAGCCCGATATCGCTTAACATAAGTATGCTTCTCTGATATTTGGAGTTCTCAATGTCGGTGTATGAACTTCTGTCTTGTGTGCTAGCAATCTCAACTCCACTATAATCGATTTCTTTCCCAGTGAATGGAGAAATCATAACCGATCCAATGTTACTCGTACTATAAACCAAACGCACTTCACGATCGATTGAATATGCATCTTCATTATAATAATATTCATCCTTTGATTCGTAAGCTTTGTCGTACGTATGAATAATATTCTCTTCGTATACCAAATCAAATCCAGGAAGATTTAAATAACTGTCGATTGCTTTTTCACTGCTAATCGCATTCTTTGGAGATTCAAATTGAAGGTCTTCCTCCCATTGATAGGAGTACTGATATACTTTACCGGTTACAAGATCAACACTACCATAGATTCCATTATCCTTATAAAGCACACCTTCATTCACTCTACTATAACGTAAGGAGGTTCCACCATAGATACGATCTTTTCCATCATATGCAATTACATAATCATCTGAATTCTCAAGCAATTTCGAGTTGGAAAGGCGACTTGTATTCTGTGTTTTTACAAAGGCTTCAAACTTCTTTACAGCAGTTGCTTTTGATATTAATGAAGGAGCCTTTGTTGTATTGGAGCCATCCTTGGTCGTAGCATAAAACGAGATAATTTCTCCAGTCTTTGCATCTACCATTGCTCTTGCATAAGCACGATAATAGTCATCACTACTATAATCTACTTCTCTTGGATCCTTTAGTTCTATTGTCCAGTAATACTTATCCTCTAAAAGCATTAAATTAGCTGTCAAAGCAACTGCTTTTTTATCAAGTAATAAGTATTTGTTCTCAGTCACCTTTTGAATTGCAGTTTTTTGATCAATCAAGGTATCTAAAATATTCAAAGCTTTAATTTCTTCTTCCGTTAATACATTACTACTACCATTCATTGCAGAATCTTTTGCTGTCGCTTCCTGTGTACTTGTATTAACGACATTCCATACTTGATTGGTCAAATACACTTCACCTGTATTCGCATTAACTGAGATGTAATCAATGCTTGGAATATAAGCGAGATATACCTTCTTATCATAGGTTCCATCCTTATAAGAGTATCCCGTTTTATATTCTAGGTTCATAGTTAAATTCTTCTTAATCTGAGTTTTCGCAGCATCTTTACTAATATTAGCTTTGCTACTTGGTATCTTAGTATCGAATAACCAATTTGCATAATAGGAGGTGATCGATTTATCCTCTGCGCTAACATTTACCGAAACTGTATTATTCATTCTAATGTCTGACTCTACCCTAGTAAAAACAAATTCATAAGCATTACTGTATCTACTCGTATATCTGCTTGAGGTTAGTTTTAGATGCCCCTTTGTGCTAGGATTAATCTGTTCTGCTGCCTTTAACGCAGTACTTTCCAGTTCCGATTTTAAGTAATTAAGCTTTTTCGTTTGATTTGAATTATCATTGTATTGATATCTAAGTACATTCCCCTTGGTATCAATTCAAACCTGTACATAGTGAAGACTGTCCTTATCTCTCCAAGTTAAGTCATAATAGGTTTCTCCAAATTCATCCGTATTGATGTTATATTCAAATACAGTACATTGTTTTGGGATGCTGATACGTTGTTTTACAATTTTCACGGCCTTTTCAATCGCTGCTTTTGTGTCTTGATTGGTAGTTCCCTTCTCAGACGTGCTAGCAAATGCAATTCCACCCTGCGTCACACCAACACCTATGGAGCTACTGAGTAGAAAAGCTATGGATAAAGCAAAAATTCGTTTCTTTAACATCATAGTAACCTCCTTGTGATTATTCTATCTTATATTGAATTAGACGACTTTAATTCCAGAAAGTTCCTATGATGTCAAGAAAATTTGAAACTATTTCTTAATTAAAATTTATTAATCCAAGCAATGTAGGCATTCACATAACCTTGTAAGAATTTCTTAGTATCTTCGTTGATTACATTGCCACCCTCATCAAGAATTCCCATAATATTACCTATGTATGCTTCTGGTTGCTGCATGGTATATACATCTAATATAGTCAAAATCTGTCTTAAATGATGATTCGCACCAAAGCCTGCAACACCTCCTATGGATGTGCTGATAATCCCCGCTGGCTTACTAGACCATGCACACTGACCATATGGTCTAGATGCTATATCCAACGCATTTTTTAACGCAGCTGGAATAGAGCGATTATGTTCTGGTGTAATAAATAGGTATGCATCTGAATCTTTCACTTCTTTTCTAAGATTTATCCAAGAAGCTGGTGGATTGCTTTCAATATCTTCATTGTACAAATCGATGTCGTTAATATCAATGAATTTCACCTGATAGTCCTTTGGTAATATGGATGCAATATGTTTAGCAATTGCTTTGCTGAAAGAATTCTTTCTTAAACTTCCTACTACGATACCGATTGTTTTGTTACTCATAATTATATCCTCCTAAATTATTATCTATTAATATGTGGGTGTCCTTTAAATCCTATCCTCAGAAACCATTTAAGATATTGGACAAATATAGGTTACTAAGCTCTGTTTCAAAGCTTGATTGAATCGTTCCATTAATTTGCTCCAATACTCTTCCTATGTTAGCTCCTACTGGACAAGCTGCATTAGTATGGGAATGAATCGCAAATAAGTCTTGCCTTTCCTCTACCGCTTTAAATACTTCTAATAAAGTGATCTCTTCTGGTGCTCTTGAAAGACCCATGACGCCAAGTTTCGTTTGAGTATGAATGAGCCCAGCTTTTTTTAGGTGACTCATAAGCCTTCGAACCAAGGCTGGATTCGTATTAACGCTTCTTGCAATATAGTCAGAGGTCACGCATACCTCCCTTTTCATTGAAATTAGACATAGTATATGTATGCTTACCGCATATTTCGTTGAGTACATAATGATTATCTCCTTTATTTGTTACCATTATAGTTACAAATAAAACACTTGTCAACCACATTTTACTAATATTTCTTGTTTTTACCACTTATTGAGAAACTTTATCTAGAATCACAACCCGCCGTAATGTGATCCTTTGTCCTGTTTATTTCCTATCAACAAGATGAGCCAGCAAGCTGTCTCACTTGTCATGAATTAAAAATGCGTTTCTTTCCAATGATTGAATACATTAAAAAAGAAACGCATACTTTATAATATTTAAACTTAATACCTGAAAAATCTAACCACCATCATCGAAATGTCAATATTCCCTACAAACTAAATCTTATATCGATTTAAATCATTCGTAAAGTTTTCTGTAATACTCTTAAAATCGGTAATGTTATCAATCAATTTCTTAATCTCATTGGTGTAAGTCGTAACGTTAGCACTTACTTCCTGAGAGGATGCAGAATTCTCTTGAGCTATTACTGCTAAGGATTCAATACTATCATAAACATAATTCATCGAATCTGCTTCAACGTTTAATTTATTGATTGTATCAATCATAGAGCTTGATACTTTTTTGATGGATTCATTCGCTTCAAAGCTAATCTTTCGAACTAACTCTAAGTTATCAGTTCCATTTTCTAATACTCCATATTGTACTTCAATGCTTTCTACCAACGATTTAATCTCACTTACAAATAGTTTTAAATTTGTATTGATTTTCTCCACTGCTTCCTTGGACTGCTCTGCAAGCTTTCGTATGGATTCTGCAACTACGGTAAAACCTCTTCCTTGTTCTCCTGCTCTCGCTGCTTCAATGGATGCATTCAAGGCTAAAAGATTGGTCTGACCTGCAATTTCTGATACAATCAAGACGATATTATTGATGTCATTTGCTTTCGTTTCAAGGCTTGCACCCTTTATCTTAATTTCATTGAATTGCTCTAAGGAGTGATTGATATTACTACTTGCATTGTTTACATTTTCATGACTTGTATTGATGTTTTCAATCGCAGTTTCTAATTGGTGCTTATTGTTGTTTTCACATTCCACAATTGCTCTTAATTCCTTAATATTAGCATGTAACGACTGTACAGCATCATCCGTATTTTGAGCTTGAGTCACTGCACCCTCAGCTACTTGCTCCACAACTCCACTGATTCCATCGGAGGTATGATTCATGGAGTCAGAGATGCGATTGATTTTCTCCAGGAACGTATTCATCTCATCTGTAACACCCTTAAATCCAACAAAATCTGCTTGAATATTTTTCTTTTCTTGCATCAATAATTGAAAAATATCTTCAAAGAAATCATTGGTTTTAATTATTCCATCTACACAGTATTGATGATCAATGACACGTTCTAACTCTTCCTTCAAGGACTTCACTGGTCTAGTCATAGCTAACGTGGTAATTGTACTCACTACTGCACAGATCCCACCAGCAATTAAGCCATGTTGTAAACCAAGCAAAGGAATCAATCCTACCATCGAAATCAAACCACTAGCAAGTCCTACCTTTACTCCGAAACTCTTAATAAAACCAAAGGAAAATACTCGATTTAAGAAATACTTTTTCTTGTAATAGATATCTTTATCAAACGTTAATTTTACTTTAAGCTCAGTACTTGTCTTGGTTATTTCCTCTATCTTAACATCTTCCTTATAATAAATACATGTTCCTTCCAGCATACCGACAAAGTAATCAAACATCCCTCGTTCCGATCGATAGTTAAAGTATGCTTCTCTGGATGAAATCGGTTCAATCGAAACAATCGGTGGCTTAGCTCCGGCAAATCTCTTAGTCATAACAATATGTATATCAAACAATGATTTTAAAAACGAATATACGTTATCATTCATGAAAAATGCTGGGTAATCATGACTAAAGGATATGATATTATCATGTCCAATTTGCTTCCATAACTCACCCACCTCAAGATTTACCTTCTCCGCAAAATATTGCATAAACTCCTTAATCTCTTGATCATCCACATTTTCCAACGGAGAAAAAATCTTTTCGCTCCCCCATCCCACATAGTCCATTGCATCATTGACAACGGAATTGCCAAATAATTTTCTATTTGTGTTCATCCAAGTTGCTACGACAGTTCCTTTCATGTAAAACCTCCTCATCATAATTTGATGTAATTCTTTTTTCACTTCATCCTATAATTGTTTACGCTTTTTTACAAATCCTTTACTCGCCTTAGTTCTCCAGTCACCGAATCAATGACCAAGCCATAGACCTTTATGTCTGTTGGTATTAATGGATGCTTCCGAACAAATTCGACTGATTTTTGAATCGTAGTATCCAAATCCCTAAATCCACCAAGCCAAGTTTCAAAATTAATACCACAATACGAGACCATATCGATGCTTTGTTGTGTAATTCCACGAAGTCTCATCTTATCGAGCATCTTATGACTATCAATGGATCTAGCACCACAATCGGTATGACCGATAATCAAAATTTCTTGAATCTCTAATTCATAGATTCCAATCAGTAGGCTTCTCATAACGCTACCAAAGGGATGTGAAATGACTCCACCTGCATTTTTAATCATTTTCGCATCTCCATTTTTAATTCCAAGCGCTGCTGGTAACAGCTCAATCAATCTAGTATCCATACAAGATACAATGGCTATTTTTTTCTGTGGAAATTTATCTGCTATATATCTACTATAGCCTTCCTTTTGTACGAATCCTTTGTTAAAATTCAATATATCATCTATCATGATTCGTCTCTTCCTGTGGCTTACCACGATTTTTTTACACCAATATTGACGCATAAGGAGATATTACAACACTAAGATCCTTGCCTTATAAATTCTAATCTCACCGTTGTACCGATACCAATTTCACTATCAATGCTTATGGTTCCTTTGTGTGCAGCTAGGATGGAGCTTACAATCGTAAGTCCTATACCGGCTCCACCTGTCTTTCGATTTCTCGACTTATCCACTCGATAAAAACGTTCAAAGACATAAGGTAATTGTTCCTTACTAATTCCAATACCAGTATCTATAATGCTAAGTATTGTTTTATCCTTTTCTTGATTCATATGAATCCTGATTTCATCCCCTCCGTTAGTAAATTTTATAGCATTTGATAACAGATTAACCAGCACCTGAGTTATTCGATCATAATCCGCATAAAGTTCGATTTGTTCTCCTGTTATGGTAAGCTGTAGCTCTTTTTCTTCCATCTGAATCATAAAATTATGACATACCTTTGTTACCAAATCATTCAATGAAAAAGTTGTGTACTGAAGCTGATAACGGTTATTTTCAATCACTTCTAATTGTTCCAGATCTTTTACTAAGAAAATAATACGATTCACTTCTTCATGACAACTTAATAACCGTTCCATGGTCGGCTCCCATAATCCTTCTAGCATCGCCTCCAAATGAGTACTTACTGCAGTCAAAGGGGTTCTCAACTCGTGGGCAACATCCGCAGTCAGTTGCTTTCTAAGATTCTCTTGTGCCACAATCGAATCGGTCATTTTATTGATGGATGCTGATAGCTCATTTAATTCTATAATTTTTGAGTCTAAGAGACTTAAAACAGAATAATCTCCATTAGCAATCTGATTTGTGGTCTGAACTGCATTTAAAATAGGCTTGCTAATATTTCTAGCAAGAATCGTACCCATCACAATCGCAAGAATCACAGCAACTCCGCCAATCAGATAGGTAATCATTGTTAAGGTATGTAAAAAGGAAAAGTCCTCCTGACTATAAAAAAACGGACCATAAAAACTAATACTTACAGAACCTATCATAACACGTTCTTGTAATAATTGGTATTGTTTTGTAGAAAATTTTCCACCAGATTCCAATCCCTTATGATCCATTCGAGTAATAATCTCATTCCGTACTTGATTGCACAACCCCATATCATGAGTTTCTGCATCCCATATGCTGTTTCCTTCCATGTCACTCAGCTTTATAATATAGCCATCATATAAGGCTGCCATCCCAATTGCATGAATTTCATCCAGCTTCCATTCTTGGTTTTGAGCCTCATAGGACGTACTTAAGGAGAGGACCATCGTCTCTGCCTTCTTTTTTTGTTGATCTTTAAGGTAGGATTGAAACTCCCTTCGTATGGCTGTTTGAGAGAGCATACTAAATAAAAAAAGGATTGCCATGACCAAGGCTATGATCCCAAGAGATATTCGTTGCCTAATTGTTAGTCTCATTATCAATCTCCTCCAAATCGGTATCCTTTTCCATGTACAGTAATGACATAAATCGGCTGCCTTGGATTATCTTCTATTTTCTGCCTTAGATTCTTTATATGACTATCGATAGTTCGATCATATCCATCAAAGCAATCCTTTAATGCAATTTGTATCAATTCATCTCTTGTAAATACCTTATTCGGATATTTCATCAGTGCCACAAGAATCTTCCATTCCGACTGTGTCAGGTTAATTCTTAGTCCATTCTTCTTTACTGTATTGCTTTCAATTTCTATGAATAACTCACCATTACGAAAGGTATTACTCTTATAAAGTGGTTGTAAATCATCAGAAGCCCTTCTCAACACAACCTCTACCCTTGCCGCTAATTCTTTTAACCGAAAGGGCTTTATCATATAATCATCAGCTCCAATGTGAAGTCCGTGTAACAAATCCTCCTCACCTACTTTGGCTGTAAGCATAATGATTGGAACCCTCGATTTGGCACGTATCTTCTTACAAACCTCTTCTCCTGACATATCCGGTAACATTAAATCAAGAAGGATTAAGGAGATTTTCTCCTGCTCAAATAAAATCAAAGCACTGATTCCATCGAAAGCTTTCACTACTTCATAGCCCTTTTGCTCAAGTAAAGAAGTTACTACCTCAAGTATTTTCTCTTCATCATCCACTACTAATATCTTCTTTTTTTCCATCCTGACTCCTTTGGTTTGAATGAGACTACGTTCCTTGATTCCACCATCCATTCCTTTGTTTTGTTTCCAACTCTTTGCATATGTATCGACAGAAACTGTAAAACACATGAACAAAAAACGAACCATTGAATATCACCACCAATGATTCATTATGATCCTAGTAAACTTTAAGGAATCTAACAGTTACTCACCTGGTTCTACCACATAAATCTTACTATGTATCATCCCCATCCAACAACTATATGCAAAGGTTCCTGTCTTCATCGGGGTAAATTCAACTACGTTCTCGCCAGTTTTCAGTTTTTGCTCTATTCCAAATTCATGTGCAATGATTTTATCATTGCATCCATTCAAGCTCCCTTTTCTCGCCTCAATAATCCATCGTACTTTAGTTCCTTTTTCCACAATGATAGGTGTATAAGATCCGGATTCCAATTGGATCGTAACCTCCTGTACGTTTTGTAATCTCTGTGCTTTGATTGCTTCCTTTACAGTCCCATAAGGGGTTACAACCCCAGCAAGATTAAGACCGTTATTTGCCATAGAGATTCCAAGTATCACAACTAGTACAGCACCGAATTTCATAACCTTACCAGCAAACTTTTTACTTAGTATGGAACTAAAGACACCAAGTAAAAACATAAGAGGTACCGTTCCCAAACTAAATAAAAACATCGCAAAGGCACCTTTTAGGATACTCCCCGTTGCTAATGCATATAGTTGCATTGCTTGTAAAGGTCCACAAGGCATTAAACCATTGGCAAGTCCCACATAAAAAGGTCGTTTCCTTCCCTTGTTTTTTAGTAAGGAACGACGAAGTTGCTTTGGCATCCTTACATTAAAACGTCTTAGCCAAGGTAGTTGTCCTAACATCGTAATCCCCATAATTACCATAAAGATTCCAGCCAATAATTGTACCACTCCCTGAAGTCTACCAGTAAAGCTAACAATCGACCCAACCGCACCTACGATACCACCAAAAATCGTATAAGAAACGACACGACCTAGGTTATATAAGAAAGAAGGCTTTATTGTCCCCCATCGACTCTGATCTTCTCTCCCATGTCCCATACTTTGGGATAAATTAATTCCACCACACATAGCTAAGCAATGAAACGATGACATAAAACCAATGAAAAACAGCAATTCATACCCCGTATCCTCATTTGCTTGTGGAAATAAGTTTATGATATTTAATAATCCTGTTCTTTTTATCAGTAGATAACCACCCAAAATCACAACAATACCAAGCAATATCTGATTAAGTTTTGCATAGGTAAAGCCCTTTTTAGCTTGCTTTGTTGTAGCAGAATACCCAGCTTCTTCAATTGTTTTAAGGATTTGTTCGATGGTCACCTTTTGGGCATCATAAAAGACAAGTGCATCCCCTTTAAGGAAAGACACTTGTACTTGATTTATCCCTTGTACCTCCTTTAGATCACGTTCGATGTGCTTCTCACAATTGGTACAAGTCATCCCATTAACAGAAAGAACAACCTTATCTTCGGACTCATTCATCTCTCTCACTATCATCGACCTACCTAATATTTAAATCATAGAAAGCCATACTTATGACTAATCGTTTACTTTCCAATTTAAGAACATCACCTGTGCTTCTTTTAAAAACGCTTCCTCAATGGTTATCGTATCCTCAGTTTCTATCTTATTCTCTGCAAAGATTGGCACCGGGTTACAACCACCTGCCGCCACCTCGACATCATCCATAGTAAATGAATTCCCACAGTTTTGACAGATTAAGTGCTCCCCTTCTTGCACATAATGACCTCTCCCAGAAGCATAACAGATTTGACAAGTATTAAATGCTGTTCGTATCGTACCGTCCGATGCCTTTACTGCAATCACCTCCAGATCAATGCCATCAGCTTCATAGGCAAAAAAGCTAGCTTGTTCTCCTATCTCATCTTTTTGAATAACAACATCTCCATCTTCTTGTACCGATCGTTTGCTTTTCTTATCTTCTTGGTTAGGTAACAAAAAACTTCCTAGTAATACTATGATTACAAGAACAAGTCCACATGTCATTAGTAAGCCTCTTTTATCTATAGCTTTTTTATCTGTAGGTTTGTTTGTTGTATGATTCTTGATTGTCATTTTTTATTAACTACCATCCTTTGCTCTTTTTTTACAGAATACTAAAAGAATATGGAGAATTTATGGAGATGGAATATAGAAAAAATAAAAGCAACCACTCTTGATTAATCATCAAAAACGACTGCTTTTATCCAACTATTTATGATATTCTTTGCAATATTTCATTCAATGCTGTTGAACTGCTTGTATGAGATCGAACCACTTCTGCCTTGCACTTATCAGCTTCGGCAACCGCACAACGAACCATCTTATGAGATACTGTATTCGTAAATAATACAATCAAATCAGGGCTTCCAATTTGATCACTTAAGTTTGCTGTCATTTGAGTAAAAATTTTAACTTTGCAATTATGTTGCTTACAAATTTTTTTATACTGACAGACCATACGGTCATGTCCGCCAACTATTACTACGCTCATATATCCTCCTATCTTGTCTTGTCTGCTCTTTGTTCCTGTTCATCTTCAAAGCCGACTAAAAAACCTTTATGTGAATGAAACGATGATATTTTCTTTCCTATCTTGTTTTGGTACTATATTCAATCTATGTTTATGACATGATATTATGTTCTATTGGTTAGTTATTTCTAACTTATGTATATAATACCTAACTTAAATAGAAAAATCAAGTAAAAAATTAATATTTTTTTATCAATTATCTTCAGGAATCATGTCGAGCTATTTGAATTTCTTATAAATATATGTTATACTAACTAAAGTTCTATATAACTAACTACAATTAGGAGGAATCTATGTATAAGAATGAATCTGCTGAAAATTATCTGGAAGCCATACTAATGCTAAGCAAAACTCTACCTGTCGTTCGAGCCGTTGATATAGCAAAAGAACTAGGCTATAAGAAGTCCAGTGTAAGTCTTGCAATGAAAAACCTTCGTGAACATAATTACATTAAAGTGACGTCGGAGGGTTGGATTTCTCTTACTGAGGCTGGAACTGAAATCGCTGATATGATTTATGAACGACATTTACTTTTAACCTTATGGTTAGAGCGTTTAGGTGTGAATTCAATTACTGCTGCAGAAGATGCGTGTAAGATAGAGCATGTAATCAGTAAAGAAAGCTTTGACGCCATTAAAAAGCATGCAAGCAATTTATAGACAAAAAAATTAAAAAGCGTGCAAGTAAAGATCCATTTTGATAAGGGTATCTTTTCTTACACGCTTTTCATTATTTCTACTATCCTTTGATTCTAACTTTATATGTAAAAACATTCAAAAGATGACGAATAAGTCAATCCTTACTCTTCACATAAAATTTATAGAGCTTAATTGCATCCTGACCTTCTTGACGTACGATTTTAGGTGGCTTTGAATATTCCACCACATCTAACTCACACTCCGTTACATACATCGATTTCTTTTGCATTGCGTTGAACAACAGGGAAGCTCGTTTCCTCGGATATACGACATAGACATTACTATTTGCAGTATCTTGAATTAACTCATAAATATCTTTCGCTAGTACATCCAAATCCACATTGAAGGGTGGATCACAAATCACCGTACGAAATCTCTTTCCATACTTTCTTTCCGTGAATTGATTCAACCCTTTGTACAAATCGTACTTGACGAATTTAAGTTCATGACTAGCGCGAAATCGATTATCCATCTCAAACAGTACGATATTCTTACCAGAATCATTCGCACACATTGCAATCGATGGAACGACAAGACATGCGGTATATCCTCGACATAATTCAGTAAGCCTCTTTGTTGTTTCAGCCGAGAAAAAATACTGAAGGTTGCATCTATTTTGTATCATACTTACATAGGCTGGCGGTGGTTCTTTGATAAATTCATGGTAGGGATAAACACATTCATTCCGATGTGCAAACAATCGATCCATCGTATTATCCTCCATCAATTGCGTTAGATTTCTCTTTTGCCGATCTAGCTCAATCCCCTTCTCATGGTAGGATAGACGAAGCCAAACAAATCGATTTTGATTGCTCTCCTTTTGAAAATAAAAATGAAATTCTTGATATTCTAATTGCAGTTTCATTTCTTCTAATAGTTGCCAAACAGGCAAGATCCAGCAAGCTCTCACAAAGATAATTAATTTACCTTGATCATTCAATAGTTTTTTTGTATGTTTTATCACCTCTACAAAAGACTCATAATCTTTATCTAAAATCATATGAAATCGATTTGTATATTCCACTTGTAGTGATGTCGTTCTATCATAGCTAGAGTGAAAGATCACATCGTATTTCGTGTTCTTAATCTTACATAAATTCAGTGATTTCTGTATAAAATTAGGCGTTGTTTTCATATACCGAGGATGTAACGCATGAAACTTTGACCACTCAGCTTGAATTAACTTTCCTTCCCTTTCATCATAATGGTAGGATACAACCATAATGGATTTGGGCAGATATAAATATGCTAAGATAAGTGCCAAAGCTTTCTTTTCTTGCACGGCTAACAATACTTTCTCTTCTTGTGTCACACAACCAATACTTGCAATCATCAGATTTTGCTCAATCGTTATCCTTATAGGATCCTCGAATAAAGTATTCTGAATTGCGTTATTTTCTAACTTCAAAGCATGCATGGAAGAATGCTCGATTGGGTTATACTCATATATCAAAGCATGCATCGAAGAATCCTCGATTGCGCTATGCTCTAACATCGAAGCCTGGATGGAAGAATCATTCATGATTAAACTATCAATGGAATGAATTCCTACTATAAATTCATCATAGGATAGCAAGTCTTTTTTCATATATGTGCATGTACTCCTTACGAGATATTCTAACTTTTAATACGTATCGGGCGATATATTTCTAACTGTCCATATCCCAATGCTTGATCGGATGTTGGGGAGCCAATGATATGATACATCGCATAATGCCCTTTATGTTCATCTAGTTCAAAGCGTTCACTTTTGGCAATCCATTCATAGATTCCATTCATTACTCTGCTTCCATCGGTAGGATCTCCATCTTTTGAGATTGCACTAGCATATAACCCACCTTCAAAATCTACAATTTCAAATCCCTCGGTATCCAACTCCTTCATCCAATCCTCAAGTGCATACCACCAACAAGTTCCTCCAGTTTCGACATCATACCACATAAAATCACGTGCAAAGAATTTATCCTTCCTTAAAGCTGAAAACTTCGACCACACCTTATCAAACCGCATTAATAAGCCATTAGGAGCAAACAAATCCTCCTCCGTTGATATGCCAGAGGACAGCATGCTACACTTTGGTAATTCAAGGATTCTTACGTCTGGGAGTTTCTCAAGCTTTTCAGTGATTTCAACTAATCGATTCACCTTTGATGGATTCTCATTACTTTCCACACTGACAATTTGCTGCTCGATCTGCTTCGCTTTTTCATATAAAAGTTTAATATCAGAGTCTTTATGAAAATCAGCATTTTTAATTTGAGTAATAAACTCTAGTATGACCTCCCTTAACTCATGTAAAAGTGCAACCTCATCATCAATGTCAGTCACCTTTTTTTGTAATACATCTAAGACAATTTTACTCCCAGACGTATCAAAAATACATTTAATATCCTTAATACTGATATTTAATTTGCGTAGGATTAATATCTGCTCCAGTCGTTGTAATGCCAAATCATCGTACATTCGATAGGCATAATCATCACTTCGTATACTTTTGATGATTCCCATATCTTCATAGTAGCGTAATGTTCTTGCCGATATGTCGTATTTAGCTGAAACATCTCTAATTTTCATTATTTGACCCATATTTTTCCTCCCATTTATTTGATAAGGCCATTATAATTGCTTCCCTTACGGAAGAGTCAATAGGTTCAATCAAAAAATATTATATTACAAACATCTACAACCATCTACGATATTTTCCATAAAATTCGAATCAATTTTTAGTGCGTTTTTGCTGAAGAAAAGAAATAAAAATGTAAAAAAAATGTTTGGAACAACAATTTTGATACCCTCAAAATTGTTGTTCCAAACACCGATACGATAATTATTTTATAGATAAACTAATAGCTTATTCATAAATTCTTGTTCAATCTGAACCAGTTTCTTTGCTAACTCTAAACTTTCCTGTGAAGCAGCCTTATACTTATTCATATATTCACTGATTGACTTAATTCCCATATTACATCCATCGATCATTAACTCAGCGATTTTATGAGAATTGTCATTCATCATTAGTTTGATTTCAGTACTAATCCAGGAGAACGCTTTTGCCATTGGATTCGGATCCTTTTCTTCTTCATGAACTTCATTGAGCATCTGATGACATTCATCACCAATCTTGATGTGCTTATCATTGTATTCGTCAATTAAAGATTTAAGCGAATCATCATTAAGATAGGACTGTACCTGTTCCATGCTATTCGTTGCTGATTTGCACCCAGCATTACATTCTTTTAAAAGCTTTATTGTATCATCATTCATAACAATATCCTTTCTTGTATCTTATCCTAATAATATGATAAAAAAAGGATTTTTTATACATTATAAACATTAACTTTCTCTATGGCATGCCTAGACGGTTAGTTCTTCCATTACCTGTTTTACCGTTGTCATCTCCTGTAAACGATATGCATTCTCTCCGCAAAAGATTAAGCCCTCATCCAAGTTCCCTTCGACAGCATTCGTTAACGCTTTCGTAATGCAATATGGAACTTCTTTGGGATTGCAATGCTCCAAACAATGAAAACAATGCTTGATTTCACCTCGTTCTTTTGTAACCCTTTCTAAGAACGGATTCCAAATTGCTCTGCCTGGCATTCCAACTGGACTCTTAATAATACGAATATCTTCTTTTTTACAATTGATATAGGCTTTTTTATAAGCTTCAGGAGCATCACATTCCTTGGTTGTAACAAATCTTGTTCCAATCTGTACTCCATCGGCTCCATTGAGCAATACTTGCCTAACATCTTCTTGATCAAAGATACCACCAGCAACAATCACCGGAATATTTTGCTTATATTTATCTTCAAATTCTTTTTTATACTCGATAATTTTCTTGATTTCTTCCTGATAAACATTCATGTTAATGTCAACTAATTCTTCCTCGTGAAATCCTAAGTGGCCACCTGCTAGTGGTCCTTCAATCACAATAAAATCAGCCGTTCGATTATATCTTCTATCCCACATCTTAAGTATAATTGAAGTCGCTTTTAAACTAGATACAATGGGTGCAATTTTACTGACACTTTCTTTGACAAACTCAGGTAGAGTGATGGGTAATCCTGCTCCACTAATGATAACATCTGCCTTTGCTTCTACTGCCGCTTTCACATATTGAGCATATTGCCTCGTTGCTACCATAATATTAACGCCAACAATTCCACCTTTCGCGATTTCCTTTGCACGAGTTAAATGCTTTTTCATCGCTTTTAGATTTGCCTCAATAGGATTTGTCTTAAATTCTTCCTCATCATAGCCAATTTGAGCTGTTGAAATTACACCAATGCCACCTTCTAGCGCAACTGCACCAGCGAGGTTAGAACGGCTAATCCCTACTCCCATTCCTCCTTGGATAATTGGTAATCGAGCTTTTAAATGACCGATGATTAGTGGCTTCATTAACATATTGTTCTGTCCTCCTTTATACTTTTGAATACTCCAAGAAAAAAACCTTTGAAGTTCAAATTAATTTCTAGTATACAATAATTGGGTATCTCAGTCAATATGTAATGGTATTAATTTCCTACTAATGTGGTTTTTGTAACTATATTGTTGCATCTATACATCAACGATCATATCTTCTATCCTTAACTATTATTGCTTTTCTATGCTTCTTGAAGGAGCTCTAACATATCTTGCACACCTTTTTTACCAAAAGATAGCTTCGAGTCATTTACAATCACACAAGGGACACTCATAACCTTATATTTATCTTTAAACTCAGGAAAATGTGTAATATCAATCATCTCTGCCTGTACATGAGGTGACAAACTTGCAATTTTCTGTGCTGACATAACCGTTTCTGGACACATGGTGCAAGAAAGAGAAACGAGAATCTTAACATTGATGTCTGTATTGATTGACTGAATTTGCTCTACTTGTTCACTTTCAATCGTTTTTCCTGGTCCAGCAACATTATACATTGCTATAATAAAGGAATTGATCTCATGACCACCTGGTACTCCGTGGAAGTGGATCTGACTACTGGTTCCATCCGCTTTACAGATTTCGATGGAAGGCATCAACTCTGGTTTCGCTCCTTCTCCCTTGATCCAGGTTACCTTATCAGAAAGTGAAACTACCTCATTTAAGAATCCTGTGATTTCATTGGATAAGCTACTTGTATCTAACCATGCCTTTAATAGCACTGGAGCATCAAATTTAGCAAACACAGCACCAAGCTGCGCTCTCATCTGTGCATCAAAAAATGCTCCACTATTTTCTTTTACTTCTGCTTTTACCTCGGTTACAGGCTGTTCTTTGATTTGCTTTGGTCTTTCAAGGACAAATTGAGGGAGCTTTAATTTCTCACGTAATTTCTCAACTTCCTTTTCTGCAGTTGTTGCTGCAATTGCACCATCAGAAACAGCAGTTACTACTTGTCTAAGATTCTTTGCACACACATCTCCTGCAGCATACACTCCAGGAAGATTGGTATGGAGATTTCCATCCACTTTTATATAGCCCTGTTCGTTTAATTCCACAGCTTTTGGAAGCCAGTCTGTATTTGGTACGTATCCAGCAAACACAAATACTCCAAAAGGCCCTTCCTTCGCTGCATCATACACCGTCGTCTCACCCGTTTGATTGTTCACAAATACTGCTTTTTCTGGCATGGTATCTCCAACGAGTTCTTTTAACTCCATAAAGAAGGTTGCATCAATATTAGGTACTGTATCTAATTTGTCCGACACTGTCTTTGCACAAGTAAAATCAGGTTCTCGAACCATTAGTTTTACCTGCTTTGCATATTTTGCTAGGTAAATCCCTTCTTCCACTGCCGCAAACCCACCGCCCAAAACGAATAGATTCATACCAGTGAAAAATTCACCATCGCAGGTTGCACAGTAGGCCCCGCCACGCCCTTGGAACTCTTTTTCTCCTTTAAAACCAAGTTTTCTAGGGGTAGCACCAAGTGCCAGTACAACAGTCAAAGCCTCAAAGGTTCCTCTTGATGTATGGATTCGTTTAACTTCACCCTCAAGCTCCATCTCCTTTACTTCGGCAATCATTAGTTCTGCTCCGAATGCTTCCGCTTGCTGTCTCATTCCATCTGCTAATTCTTTTCCACTAACTCTCTTTACACCAGGATAGTTTACGACCTCCTCTGTGATTGTAATCTGACCGCCAATGTTATCCTTTTCTAAAACCAATACTCTATATTTTGCACGAGCCATATAGATTGCTGTCGATAGACCAGCAGGCCCTGCACCAACGATAATCATATCATACCAATTCTTATAATCTTTCATCAACATTTCCTCATTTCTGTCTCACTTGTCATGAATAAAAACCCCGGTAAAGTCTGTCGGTGAACTATACTTTACCAGGGTTATCATCATTCTAATTAGAGTAAACCAACCAAATCAAGACTTGGTTTCAATGTTTCTGCTCCTGGCTCCCAATTTGCAGGGCACACCTCATCGCTATGAGTTGCAACAAATTGACTTGCCTGAACGCGTCGAATCAGCTCTTTTGCATTACGTCCAACATTTCCGGCGATTACTTCATATGCTACAATCTTACCTTCTGGATTCACGATAAAGCTTCCTCGTTCTGCAAGACCGTTCGCATCAATATATACTTCAAAGTCCTTTGACAATTCATGGTTTGGATCTGCGAGCATTGGGTATTGAATCTTTTTAATACGATCTGACGTATCATGCCATGCCTTATGTACAAAATGAGTATCTGTAGACACAGAGTAAACTTCACAACCTACTGCCTTAAACTCATCATAATTCTCTGCAAGATCTTCAAGCTCTGTTGGGCACACGAAGGAGAAATCTGCTGGATAGAAAAAGAATACACTCCATTTTCCTAAGATATCTGCTTTTGTTACCGTCTTAAACTCTCCATCCTGATAGGACTGAACTGAAAAATCGCTTACTTCCTTGTTGATTAATGACATTATAATCACTCCTTTTCTTTTTTCTACTTGTTATTTATTTATATATTCCGAATTTATAGATTTACTTTAACATAGATTTTAAGAACCAAATGTTCTTATCATAATTCTTTAGGTCATCCTCAAGCAAATTCACCAATGTGTAATTATCATCCTCTGCTGCAGCTGCTCTGATTGCTTCTGCCTGTGCCTTCATTGTCTCCATATCAGCAAGTACGAGTGTTATAACTTCCGACACACTATAATCCTTAGCATCTACTTCTCTAATGGTTGCAGCAGCAAGATAATCTTTCATGCTTGCAAGTGGCATTTCACCATTCATCTTTAACAATTCCGCTACGGAATCAAGAACCAGAGCATAAGCATCATAGAGCAATTCTAAATATTCATGAACAGCTTTAAACTGTGATCCCACAACATTCCAGTGAAGATTGTGAAGCTTCACATAAGATACTGCAATATTTGCTAAATAACCATTTACTTTTGAAACTAACTCTTTCTTCATAATGATAACCTCCTTTGGATTATTTTCATTTATCTCAAGTTTCACTTATATTTCTATTCTCAATACTATATTTATCTCTTTACATTAAATGCTGCTAAACCAGGGTATACTGCACTCTTTGAAAGCTGTTCTTCGATACGTAATAGCTGGTTGTATTTTGCAACACGCTCTGTTCTACTTGGTGCTCCAGTTTTAATCTGGCATGTATTTAAAGCAACTGCTAAGTCTGCTATTGTTGTATCCTCTGTTTCACCGGAACGATGTGAGGAAATCGCTGTATAACCTGCTTTATGCGCCATCTTTACCGCTTCCAAGGTTTCTGATACAGAACCAATCTGATTTAATTTAATTAAGATAGAATTACCACAGCCCTTTTCAATTCCTTGCTGTAATCTCTCCGTATTGGTAACAAATAAATCATCACCTACCAGCTGAACACGATCACCTAGCTCCTTGGTGAGCATCTGCCAACCTTCCCAGTCCTCTTCATCCAATGCATCTTCAATGGAGATGATAGGGTATTTGTCAACTAACTTCTTCCAATGTCCAATTAGTTCTGCAGATGTGAATTTGGTTCCTGCTTTCGGAAGTACATATTCACCCTTCTTTTCACCTTTCCATTCACTGGACGCTGCGTCAATAGCAATCATAAAGTCTTTTCCTGGCTCGTAACCTGCTTTCTTGACAGCTTCTAAGATATATTCAATTGCTTCCTCATCACTTGCAAGGTCTGGTGCAAAACCACCTTCATCACCTACGGAAGTAGTTAGTCCTTTGCTCTTTAATATGGAAGCTAATGCATGAAATACTTCTGCACATTGGCGAAGTGCCTCTCTAAAACTGTCTGCACCTACTGGCATAATCATAAATTCCTGTACGTCCACTGTATTAGCGGCATGTGCTCCACCATTTAATATATTCATCATTGGAACTGGTAACCGATTACCATTAACTCCACCTAAAAATCTATATAAAGGCATTTCTAAAGAAGTCGCTGCTGCTCTTGCAGTTGCAATAGATACTGCTAAAATCGCATTCGCACCTAACTTGGATTTATCCTTCGTACCATCAGCCTTGATCATTGCTTGATCAATCGCATAGATATCAGAAGCATCCATTCCAACTAAAGTATCATTAATAATTGTATTTATATTCTCAACAGCTTTTGTAACACCTTTTCCACCATAACGTGATTTATCATTGTCTCTTAATTCCAAAGCTTCAAATACTCCGGTTGATGCACCACTTGGTGCTGTACCTCTGCCAACTGTTCCATCTGCCAATGTAACCTCAGCTTCTACCGTCGGATTTCCTCTGGAGTCCATAATTTCTCTACCAATAACTTTTTCAATTTCCATATAATTCATTTTCAAGTTTCTCCTTTCAAACTCTTAGAACTACCTCACCGGAAAGGAATCCTCTCCGGTTAAGAATGGTGTCCAGTCATACTTATGAGGAGTTCTCATGATCTATTCACACGTGAGTTAGTTACTTCTAACTTAGTTTGATGTTACCATATTATTCATATGAAGTCAATAGGGTATGAATATTTTACCATATGATTTTTTTTAATTTTCTATCTCTAAAATACATAATTACATATCTAATATACGTTTTGAGCATGCCATATTTTCACATATCGGCATCTCGTAACATACCATATTGAAGGATATCTGTCCCTGGAACACAACCTTTCGATATAATTCGAAAACCTAACTTTTTATAAAATTCTACATTTTTACTACCATGAGTCTCTAGATAACAAGGTTTTGCTTTTTCTTTCGCCTCCTCAAAAAGGTGGTTCATTAATTTAGTTCCATATCCTTGTCCCTGTTTGTTGGGATCGGTTCCAAGTAGTATCACATAATAATGTGATTCATTGATACTCTCCTTATGAGTTCTAAGGCTGTAATTATCGTATACCGTAAATCTCTTCCCTGCTTCTGTACCAATTTTCATCAAAGATAATAATCCTGCTCGCAAAGATCCAATAAAACCAACCTTGTAATTCTTGAAATCAGAATAAAGGATAATTGCTTCCATATCTTTGGATATGGCATATGCCTTTCCATATAAAATGGCTTGCTTTATCATGAACTTTAGTACTAATTTGATGTTATCTTCATTAAGTTGATCCCCTAAGATATTCTGGAACATCGAATATTCAAGAAACGCTTTTGATATAACCTCTGCACTTTTTTCTACGTCTTTCTTGGTTAGCTGATATAACTCTGTATTCATTGTTTCTCCTCCTCTTACTTTATAATTACATATTCTACCATTTAAACAATGAATTAACAAATTAGAATTCAATTAGTGTAACTATAAAAAACCCTTGAAACAGCGTTTTCTCTGTTTCAAGGGTTTCTTTTCTTGTCGTTTATTCAGCTAGCTTACCTATGATCTCTAGCTTACTAAAGATCTTATCCCCATGTGGTGCATTACCGATTTCTTCGGTAATATCTCTTCCAGCCTCATGTCCGTTATGCATACCTTCTTTCCAAGCAGGTACTTCGGTTACATCATAAACATATCCTTTATACGCCACATACGCTTTATTACCATTCTCTCCATTGTACTCGGATAATTCCTCTAATGTAAACGTTGGTAACTCAGAATCCTCAATTAATTCTGTTACCTTAGGAGAATCCTCTTTTCCTTGTGGTAATTGAATTGCATATGGGAAAAATATATGTAACGCAATACCAAGAATTAAAAGGATGGCGATCACACGATGCGTAATAAACCATGCTCCTTTTCTTGGTTTTTTCTTAACTATACTATAGATTCCCAAGCCCACCTGAATGATCATCAGTATTGCTGCAATACCTCCTGTTGCATTCAGTCCAAACTTTGTGAATTGAACGATAACATGAAGAAGTAAAAAAACACCCGTTGCAAAACCAAAGTATTTATGATTTTTAACAAAAATAATCATCAGTGTTCTCATAACCTTCATTCCCTTAGGATGAGTCATTAACTTCTTACTAATCCTCTTATTAATAAATTTGATACCGTAGTTTAATATGGTACCAAGGAAGGCTATCACGATAAGCCATCCAAATAATCCACCTAATCCTAACATGTGTGTATTCCTCCTTTAAATACTATTAAAAAATCAACTAGTTTCTAAAATGATTCCTACATTTTTTATGTCAAAGCACTCTATGTTACTTTAAATGTAGAATCATATCAATTTGATAAAAATCCTATTGATATCCTCCACATCCCTAATACGTATTTTTCTCTTTGTTTTCTCTTTGGTAAGATTTCCTCCAATTACTTATGATAATTCATAGTTTTCATGGACTCTTTGAGGTATGTCAAATTAACTTAACGATGACTTTAGTGACATATGTACATGGTAAAAACTACCATAAGGTAACTGTTAGTATAATAGTCTATCACATGAAAATCACATTCTCAAGCATAATTTGTTCCGTTTATGTAAAAAATACGTAAAATTTCCATCCTAATTCTCAGGATAGATAAGAATAATAAAAATAATATTACCAATTAATAACATACTTTAACAAAAGATTCTATCAATGCTTGAAATACTGATTTTCTAAGGTTTTCAGGCTTATTTATAAAGGCCTTATCTGGAAAAAATACGCGAAAAATGTCGATATAATAAGTAAAAGTTTGTAAGAGTAAGAAATACTTTTAGCACATTTTGGTTGATTCTTTGTCTTTCATCCTTTACAATAATATATGGTATATAAAAGTATATACCTATCGCTTTTTTACGGAGGAAAATAATATGAATATGTCCTTTACGCACTTTTGGGGCCAGTTAACAGATAATCCGCTTTTGATGATGGCTGTTATTCTGACACTTGGCGTCATTTTGGTAAACGGCTGGACGGATGCGCCCAATTCGATCGCAACCTGTGTCGTTACAAGGTGTATGCCGGTAAGAGGGGCTATCTGGATGGCTGCTGCCTTCAATTTTCTCGGTGTATTTTTGATGAGTATGATTAACGCCACTGTTGCAGAAACCATTACCAAAATGGTGGACTTTGGTACCAACTCACACGAGGCTATTGTTGCCCTAAGCGCAGCATTGTTTGCAATCGTTGTTTGGGCTACTGTTGCTTGGCTTTTTGGAATACCAACTAGCGAAAGCCATGCGTTGATAGCAGGTCTAACAGGTGGTGCTATCGCACTTCACGGTGGACTTAAAGGTGTGAATGGTAGTGAATGGATTAAAGTAATCTATGGTATGGTAATATCCGTGTTTCTTGGTTTTGGTCTAGGTTATGCTGTATGTAAACTTGTCGTTGTCCTGTTCCGTAGGGTGGAACGAAGAAAGACAGAAAAGTTTTTCCGTGCCGCACAAATCTTTGGTGCCGCTTCGATGAGCTTTATGCACGGTGCACAGGATGGCCAGAAATTTATGGGTGTTATTCTTCTTAGTGTATTATTGGCAAATGGTCAAAGTACTGATGTTTCAGTTAGTATGCCAATTTGGCTAATGTTACTTTGCTCAATTGTTATGGCTCTTGGTACTTCCATTGGAGGTAAAAAGATCATCAAATCTGTTGGTATGGATATGGTTAAGCTAGAAAAATACCAAGGTTTTTCTGCTGATATTGCCGCTTCCATCTCGCTATTATTTAGCACAATCTTCGGTATCCCAGTTTCAACCACACATGCTAAAACCACCTCGATTATGGGTGTTGGAGCAGTTAAAAGAGTATCCGCAATTAATTTTTCCGTTGTCAAGGAGATGTTGACAGCATGGATTCTTACCTTCCCAGGCTGTGGTCTCATCGGATTTATCATGGCTAAGATTTTCATGGCAATTTTTTAAATAGAAAGGAAGATTATTTATGGCAAGCAAATCAGACCGTTATTTTTTTGATAATTTTATTAGCGCTGCCGACTGCTGTTGCACCGCCGCTAAGTACTTGGAGACGTGCTTAAGCAATTATAACTATGCTAACATTGAGGACATGCTTCAGAAGATGCATGGCTACGAACATTCCGCTGACGTAATCAAACACGAGATGTCTGCTGCACTAGCGAAAGCATTCGTAACACCTTTGGACAGAGAGGATTTAGCGCTTATTAGTAGTAACATTGATGAAGTTGCAGACTGCATTGAAGAGGTATTACAACGTTTCTATGTCAATCGGATCGAAACTGTTTACCCAGAAGCAATGGAATTCGCTTCTCGAATTGTAGATTGCTGCACCCTTATGAAAAGTATGCTCGAGGAACTCGCTAACTTTAAAAAACCTAAGAAATTACATCAGATGATCATCGATCTCAGCCACATGGAAGAAGAATGTGATAGACTCTATCTGAAAGCATCCCTAACCGTGAGAGAACATTCAGATGATGTACTCGCTATCCTTTTCTGGAGAGAGATTTATGAGCGTTTGGAGATGTGCTCTGATGCTTGTGAACATGTCGGAGACTGTGTCGAAACCATTATCATGAAGAATACTTGATTATTTGTACATATACAACAATGCCACCTGTACTGGACAAGAGACACCAGCACAAGTGGCTAATTTTTATCTTATTTATTAATCTCAAGCCTTTCTAGAGGAAATGGTGGCTTAGATAATGGTTTTACTGCAATCGACATTAACAGCATAGGGCTATCATCCGCTGCAATCCTATTAGAACTTAGTGTACCACAACTTTTACAACGATGAATAATAGCCCATTCACCATCATTGCGAACCCATACACCAATTGGATTCATAATACCATGACATAGTGATGCTCTATCTCCTGGTTCATTATCAACATGAACACTACATAAACAATAGGGACAATGATTTCTATGTTGTGTTCCAGCGCCTTCAGGAACGATCAATTTACCACATGATTTACATACAAAGCTTTCATTGCATGCATTATGTCGATAATCAACTTTCACTGCATTCTCTGTTGTTGTTCCGTTCATTTTTTGATACGCCAGATAACGTTCCCTTTTGATTAGTTTCTTTTGTAATGCAGCTAATACGGCACAGTTCTCCTCATGAGTATGCGTACAATTACTAAAAGCACAATTTTTTTCATGTTCTATAATTTCATGAAATACGTATTTCAGCTCATTTTTCGAAATCTTTTGTAATGCAAAGTCTCGAAAACCTGGAGTATCTATTAATTTCATGTCGTTACAACAGATTAATTCTACTGCATTTGTGCTCGGAAGTTTTCTGTTTAGCACACTGCCCTCTATTTCGCTACAAATCTTACGAATCAAAGTAGTCTTTCCACAAGTTCTATCACCTACGAATACCGTCATTTTTTTTGAAAGATATTCGTATAAAGTAGGACTTAGGCAATCACAAGATCCAATAAATACCTGATCTGTAATACTACGATATAATTCTATTTTCTCATGAAGTAAACGATGTACTTGTTCATTTACCATATCCCACTTGCTAATATAGAGTGCTATTCCAATTTGTGCTCGGTTTGCTGCAATCAAAGCTTCTTCCATGTATCCTGTCTGATTGATCAAGTAGTCTGCTGTTACTACCACTATCATTTGATCTATATTCGTAGCAATCAGGATATCTTCCCCAAGAACTTTTCGGTTTCCCCGATAAACTGATGAGTTCCTATCCAGTGTTTTTAGCAATTTATACTGTTTCATACCCAAAATAGCAACTTCTACCTGTTCTCCAACTCCAATCGAATTCTTCGAAATCATGAAGTTTGTAGGAATTGTGCAATGAATTATTTCTCCTTCGATCAATATCTCTAATTGCTTATTATAAACTTTTGTAACGATTCCTTGTTTTGTTATGATATCAAGATCTTTCTGATCTGCTTTCTTTTTACCCATGCAATCCCTCCAAAGTGGTTTTACCCTTTTTATTGTAATTCATCCTATTGAAATATTTAATTCTGTTAAACGTCTCCACTAATAAAGTCCTCCTAATACTATAAGTTAAAGCTCTCAAAACTGTCATACTGATTAACCTCCTTAAATCAATGCTTTTGTTATACTATCATTACATATTCCAAATCTCATAAATAAAAAAGAGCATAAAAATACCGTAGAAAGCAGCCCTTTAATTCACTACTGTCTACGGAGTATAAATAAGTATGCAAAAAAAACACACCTATTTCGATGTGCCATAAAGTCTATAGTATTCACGAAAGGTTACTTATTACGGCATAACAAAAAAAGGTCCTTTGAACCTAGTTTAAAATAATAAACTTCTTGTTCTGCCCTTATTCAATTTATGATTCCGTTACCTCAAATAATAACGACATAAATTCTCCTTTCGACTTGCATTCATTTGATAAATACCATTTTACTACAACAAGATGCTAATGTCAATATATACCATGTTATAGCAACGGTTATCACTATGGTTATTACTATATTTTACATTGTATTAGTGAATTATACATTGACCTTTTAACTTACTTTCTCACTCATCAATTTCTTTGAATCCATCCATTTTTCTATTGACATATTATTTCTATAATAGTAAAATAGGGCAATAACAGGATCATAACAATCTTGTTACGTTTTTAATGTTATGAATAGTAATCTCATTCAGATGAGGTAGAGGCGCGGTCTTTAATAGTCCCTAGAAGAGTTTGAGCAGCAAAGAGGCTGGGGAGAAGGAAAGGTCGCCGAAGTGTATAGTACGCTCAGTGCTATATGCTGGGCTTGTAGTGAATAATTACAGGACTGTCTCAATAAATTTACCCGGTTTATTGAGTTGCGCTATGAGGGATTTAGAGCATATATAACTTTATGATTATATATAGTCTGAGTTCGTCTCAGGCTATTTTTTATTGGAGAGAATGTCTCAAAATCCAATAGAATCAGATGACTAGCAATTGTCTAATAAATTTATGTACATAGCAAAATGGGTAGAAAAAATTAGATAAAGGAGTGTATGGTATGAAGAAAAAGATGACGTTATTTATGGTTACGATTCTAGCAATGCTAGCATTAGTTGGATGTGGCACCAAAGAAACAAGTAATGAAACTGGGGACGCAGCCGTAGTTGGTAGTGAGAGTTCAGAACCTAAAAAAGAGGAATTCCGTGTTGGTATGGAAGCAGGGTATGCACCATTTAACTGGACACAATTAGATGATAGCAACGGTGGTGTTGCAATTGATGGCAATGCTGAGTTTGCTGGTGGTTACGACGTTGAAATCGCCAAAAAGATTGCTGATGGCTTAGGAAAAGAATTAGTAATTGTGAAAGTGGAATGGGATGGCCTTGTTCCAGCGTTAACCTCAGGTAAGATCGATGCCATCATTGCTGGTATGTCCCCAACTGAGAAAAGAAAGGAAACCATCGATTTTTCTGATTCCTATTATAAATCAGACTTAGTAATGGTTGTACAAAAAGGTGGTGCTTATGAGAATGCTACCACACTTGCTGATTTTAGCGGTGCTAAAATTACAGCACAATTAAATACCTTCCATTATACAGTAATCGAGCAAATTGAAGGTGTAAAGCAAGCATCGGCAATGGATAGCTTTCCAGCAATGAGAGTTGCCTTAGAGTCTGGAATTATTGATGGATATGTATCAGAACGTCCAGAGGCAGTAAGTGCCGCTGCAGCAAATGAGAATTTTGCTTATGTAGAATTTACCAATGGATTTGAAACCTCCGAAGAAGATACCTCTGTTGCTGTTGGTTTAGTGAAGGGTAGCGATCTTACCACTAAGATCAATGAGATTTTAGCAGGTATCTCTGAAGAAGAAAGAGTTCAAATTATGGATACTGCCATTGCAAATCAGCCAGCTGTGAACTAGTTATAATTGGAAAGCCAAACCGATGCTACATAAAGTAAAGGCGAGGCTTTCTTTCTGTTTCGGAGAGACTTTATTTACTCTCCTTTGAGTCAAAACATATTAAAAAGAAAGAAAGGTGCCCAATCACTTTATAGAAATAGGGCAAAAAAAGGTTATAAATTATGTCACTTGAATGGATTAAAAGTATTGTATCAGAGTATTGGCCAATGTTCTTACGAGGCGCCTGGATTACCTTTTATATCTCAATCATCGGTACCATCATTGGAACCGTCATTGGTTTAGCCGTTGGTGTGATTCGTACCATTCCTAAGCCAAATGGAAAATTCAAACGAATTCCATTAAAGATAGTCAATGGAATTTTATCTGCATATATTGCATTTTTCCGTGGTACTCCTATGATTGTACAGGCTGCGGTTATTTACTATGGCGCTGCTCAAGCCTTACATATCGATCTCAATCTAACTGCAGCCGCTATCTTTATTGTATCGATTAACACCGGTGCATATATGTCGGAAATCGTTCGAGGTGGTATTGTATCGATTGACAAAGGTCAATTTGAGGCAGCATCGTCCATCGGTATGAGTCATTTCTCAACGATGAGACACGTCATCCTTCCTCAGGTTATTCGTAACATTCTACCTGCGACAGGAAACGAATTCGTCATTAATATCAAAGATACCTCTGTATTAAATGTGATCTCTGTCAACGAGTTGTACTTCCAGACCAAAACGGTAGCTGGTAATAACTTTAGATACTTTGAGTCTTACTTTGTCGCTTGTATCTTGTATTTTGTCATGACTTATACAGTAACGAGAATATTAAGATTCATTGAGAAAAAATTAGATGGACCAGACAATTACATATTACTCGGTAACCAGATGCAAGTCGAAACCGCAGAGGATGCACTTGCAAGAAAAACAAATAATTAACGGTGTCTGGATACAGATGTTGGAAAGGCATGGTATGAAATGAAAAAGGTAATAGAAATTCAGCATTTACAAAAAAACTTCGGTGATCACGAAGTATTAAAAGATATCGATTTTAGCGTAAACGAAGGCGAGGTTGTTTGTATTATTGGCTCCTCTGGATCTGGAAAGTCCACTCTTCTACGTTGTGTTAATCTGCTAGAGCTTCCTAGTGGTGGTAGTATTATTTACAATGATGAAAACATCTTAGATGATAAGCATGACATCCGTGCTTATCGAACCAAATTAGGAATGGTATTCCAGCAATTTAATTTATTTAGCAACATGAATGTTCTGAAGAACTGTATGATTGGTCAGATGAATGTTTTAAAACGCTCAAAGGAAGAAGCAAAAGAAGTTGCTTTGAAGTACCTTAAAGTCGTTGGTATGGATCAATTCGTTAATGCGAAACCTAAACAATTATCTGGAGGACAAAAACAGCGTGTAGCGATTGCTCGAGCATTATCCATGGAGCCTGATGTTCTTCTATTTGATGAGCCAACCTCTGCACTAGATCCAGAGATGGTAGGTGAAGTTCTAGCTACTATGAAGGAACTCGCCAATTCAGGACTTACGATGTTAGTGGTGACTCATGAGATGGGATTTGCAAAAGAGGTTGCAGATCGAGTGGTATTTATGGATCAAGGTGTTATCGTGGAAGAAGGAACACCGGAGCAAATCTTTATCAATCCTATGATGGAGCGAACGAGAGAATTCTTAAAACGTACGTTAAAGGATATGTAATGAAATTAAGATTACGTAGAACTTAAAAATATAAGCATGATCAATGTCATTAAACTTTAATGGAGCAAACTATCATACAATATCTCAACAAGATGAGCCAGCAAGCTGTATCACTTGTCATGAATAAAGAGCGGTCATAGAGGATGTATCTTCTATGACCGCTCTTGTTGTATTCCATTTATGCATACCTCCTTCTTCAAAGAAGTATCACTTGCTGTACCTACTGCCTAAATAGGTTCAAAAAATCTCCATCTCAGACTCTTCACTTCTCATTTGATCCACATAAATTTGAGTAGCAGCCTTAAAACTGATTTGAATACGCTTTCCATCCATCTCAATTGTAAGTGGACCTTCGTATGGGGTAACCTCAATCACCTGAACTTTTTTACCAATTGCAACCTCCAACTCTTGCAAATAATCCAACAACTCCTTTTCTTCCTTCACTCGACGAATATAGGAAATTGCACCAATTGGAAGATGATTCAAGGTCTGCATCTGAATACTATCCATCTGTCCATCCGTATTCGGGATTGCATTACCATGTGGGCAATAATCTGGGTGATCCAAAAACTGTGCGAGTCGATCGATCAATCGGGAAGGTGCAATGTGTTCTAATAACTCAGCATCCTCATGAGCCTCACTCCAAGAATAATCTAGATAACGTATTAAGAATACCTCCCAAAGACGGTGTCCTCGTACAATGGATATTGCTGCACGCATACCTTCCTTGGACAAGCGTGATCCCTTATAAGGTTCGAATTCAATTAAACCTTCTTTCTTAAGCTTTCCCATCATTTCCGTCACAGAAGCAGGTGAAATCTGTAGTACCTCAGCGATTTGTTTATTGTTCACGAGTTCTTTTGAACCACCTAGTTTATAGATGGCTTTTAGGTAATCTTCTTTATTTACTGTCATTTTATCTTCCTCCATGATCATAACTATACTAGATATGGTCTTTCATCGATAAACTAAACTGCTATACAAGCTTTTCTATCCTCTACGAGAGCAATATTTCATACAAACATTATATCCCCTTGAGCAAATCCAAATTTTGTTACATAAATGAATTGCATCTTTTTTGATTTAGGTATATAATGTAATAAATATTAGGTAAGCCTAAATTTAAAAAGATAATTATAATAACTAATTCTATCATATAAAAAAGAATAATTACAGTATGCAATATAGCAGAATTAAAACAAAGTTTTAATTCAACTTTACAACTAGGAGGTGTCATTATGAATTTTTCTAATATATTATTTGCTTTTTCATTAACATTATTTGCTGGTTTAGCAACAGGAATTGGAAGTTTACTTTCACTATTAACCCAAAAAACAAATACTAAATTTTTATCCGTAGCGTTAGGTTTTTCTGCCGGAGTTATGATTTATGTATCCTTTGTTGAAATTTTGGTAAAGGCCAAAGATTCCCTAATATCAGCACTTGGCGATAAGATGGGGAGCTGGGCTACCGTAGGAGGCTTCTTTTTTGGTATCTTGATCATTGCTTTGATTGACAAGTTCATCCCGAGTACACAAAATCCCCATGAAATACACACTGTGGAAGAAATGGATGGGCAGAGTGAGTCACACAAAAAAAATCTGATGCGTATGGGATTGTTTACAGCTTTAGCTATCGCTATTCATAATTTCCCAGAAGGGCTTGCAACCTTTACAGCAGCACTAAATGATCCCGAATTGGGTATCCCTATTGCAGTAGCAATCGCTATACATAATATACCAGAAGGCATTGCTGTAGCCGTACCTATCTTTTATGCGACAGGAAGTAGAAAAAAGGCGTTCCACTTATCCTTTTTATCAGGACTATCCGAACCAGTCGGCGCTTTGTTTGGTTACATACTGCTATATCGTTTTTTCAATGATGCAATGTTTGGTTTTATCTTTGCATCGGTAGCAGGAATCATGGTTTACATCAGTTTAGATGAGCTTTTACCTTCTGCAAGAGAATACGGTGAGCATCATCTGTCTATGTATGGCTTGATTGCAGGCATGGCTGTTATGGCTGTAAGTCTACTGCTTTTTATTTAGAACCGTATGCCCTACTTTTTGATTATCGTCCTATCCCCGGATTCCAATGAATTTACACGTATAGGAAAAAGGGCTGTCATTACGACAGCCCTTTTTCCTATAACTTCAGATTTATAAAACTAATATGTAATCTTCTCCTGCAAAAAAGTACCTTGGTTTAGATCGTCAAATGCCTTTTGCAATTCTTCTCTCGTATTCATTACAATAGGTCCACCCCATGCTATAGGCTCTCTCAGTGGCATTGAGCTAACAAACAACACTTGAGCAGCTTTATCCCCAGCCTTTATGACCACCTGATCTCCCGCTGACAGTTTTGCTGCTGTCTTTTCTTTTACAAGTTCCCCACCAATATATGCATCCCCACTAAGGGTAAAGATCATCACAAAACGTTCCTCATCGGTTGGTATCTCAATCGATGCATTTGCTGAAAGATGCACATCATAATAATCCAACGGTAAATAGTTGCTTATAAAACCTTGTCTATCTTTATATCTACCGGCAAGCAATCTAAGTTTCCCATTCTCAAGGGCGATCTCCTCAATTTCAGAATTCTTAATGCTATGATACGACGGTGGTACCATTTTGTCCTTTTTCGGTAAATTCAGCCAAAGTTGAACACCAAGCATTCGTTCCGATGCTGGTAATTTTTCTTCATGCAAAATACCAGAGCCTGCAGTCATCCACTGAACTTCTCCATCACTAATGGTATCCTCATTACCTAAGCTATCTCTATGAGTCATCTTTCCCCGATATACATAACTAATGGTTTCAATCCCCCTATGTGGATGTAAAGGAAATCCTGCGATATAATCCTTAGGCTCTATGCTGTCAAAGGAATCCAACATCAAAATAGGATCATATTCTACTACCGTACTATGCTCCAAAACTCGAACTAAGCTTACTCCAGCACCATCTTTTGTTCTGAAGCCTTTTGCTTGTTTCATTACTTTTCTATCCATCTTATAAATCTCCTTTCTGTAATATGTTCATTTATTCAAAACCCCTTTTAATATATCATAAAGGAGTCTTAATTCATCCTCTTAAATCAATACCAATCCTCCCCATAACTATTATACAAGTTGAGACATACTCAATGTCAATAAAATATTTCTAAATTCTAGAAAAATAAATAATTCTTATCCTTTTTATTGGCTTATAGCAGTAATCACTTCGTCACACCATGTTAATGCAGCTTCTGTTGATAATATGCCATATCTTATCGTAGCATTCAGATATACTTTTCTTTCTGATGTAATCCCTTGAATTGGTTGAATTAAATCTTCCTCCATCTTTTTGAATTTCTCATATTTTAATAAATGATATGTTTTATAATCTTCAATCATCTTGCGTCTGTTTTCTTCTGATACATGATTGGAAAACAGTAACTTTAACATAAATTCAGAACGAGCTGGTGTATATTGGGTTGGCTCAGCAATCCAGCTTAAAAATTCATCCTTCCCTAACTCCGTAATTTCATACTCTTTTTTTCGAGTAGTCTCGTCCTCATTCTTCCGTTTGATTAGTCCTTCTGCTAACATATTGTTGAGCACAGGATAAATATGACCAAAGTTTTCATGCCATACATTTGCAATCACAGAATCACAATATTTTTTAATGTCATATCCAGAGCCTGAGGATATACTTAATATACCAAGAATTGCATATTTTGTTTTATTCTTTATCGCCATCCTTTACTCCTTCAATAGTTCTAAGATATGATCTGCTGCTTTTTCATAACCACCAGCTAACTGCAGTGTTCTTCCGATTCTTTCACTTGCTTTTTGATATTTTTTGTCTGATAGCATAAGAAGCACTGATTCTTTTATGCTATCTGTTGTAATTTCATTCATTCGCAAACTGATACCTGCTCCAACTTTTTCCAAACGTTTTGCAACCATATATTGATCATTCACCATAGGTATGGTTATCACTGGAACACCATAAGAAAGAGCTTCACTTACACTATTAAATCCTCCATGGCTTATAAATACATCCGCTCGTTTTAATAGTTCTAACTGAGGAGCAAAATGACAAATGATAAAGTTACTAGGTATGTCACCAAGCGAATTGATATCACACTTTCTCCCGACTGACATTACAATGATATAATTTATATTGCTAAGAGCATTCATGCACATTTGATAGAAACCAACAAAATCTGTATTAATCGTTCCTAAGGAGATGTACACAATTCTCTCATTCCCTAATGCTTCATAGGGAAAGTCCAAGTTTTCATCCCTTGGTTTGATCGACGGTCCAACAAATTGATAGGTAGTATCAAACTCCTCATCTGAATTAAACTCCTTTGAAGTGTAAACTATGTTCAAATCACCCTTATTTATAAAAAATTCATATCCACTAGGGACTTTCACCTTCCATTTATCGCATTCTGCCTTAAGAAGTTCATAAAAATAATCGAGCTGTGGATGAAAGCCTGGTTCCATCATCCGATCAGGAACCGGTAATTTACTCATAACAAAGCTACTGTTTGAACATATGACAGGAATCTTCAAGATCTGTTTCAGAAAATAACCTGCTCCTAATATTGAATCGTAAATGATAGTGGTAAAGTTATCATTATCGATCATTTCTAACAATTCTGGAAGCACTGCATTATCATACCGTATCATATATTCAAGTAACATGTAGAATGGATGATTGCCTGTCGATTGATAACTTGACATGAAGCTGTCTAGGTTCTCACCCCAATCAATAAACTTCGCCCCAACTGCTTCTACATTTTCTCTGAATAATTTTGAGCAATAATACCAAACTTCCTCTCCACGCTTTACCAACTCAGCTACTACTGGTAAGGTCGGATTAATATGACCATATAAATTTCCATTCACAAACAATACTTTTGACATATAGGCTCCTTTAACTATATCACTCTGATATAGTTATATTGTATGTCATTTGAATGTAATTGTAAACCAATTTCTTCCAAATATAAAAATATGTAATTCACTCTCTTTCTTTTAATTAAACTACAAGAATACCGACTGAAAAACAAAATGTGCTATGCACAATCTTGGACTTAAGATTTTTCATAGCACATTTTTATGAAGTTACTTGTTTAAATAAGTGTCTTCAGCATTTACCTACTGAAGTAACTCTCTTTTTTTGAAAGTAGCAAGCATAACTTTCTTTATCGATTTACGATTCGTTAGCCAAACGAGATGGGCACCCTGCTTTTTATTGTTAAGTATTCTAGGTATTAAGTACTTAGCAACTGTTTCAGGTGTATCACCAAACATATTAAAAACTCTACGAAATCTTTTGTCCTGATATACAGAAGAAACTTCACCATCTGGTGACTTTGTAATAAAGTCTGTTAGCATCATACCAGGAGATATTCTTCCTACCTTTACTGGAGCATTCTTTAGTTCCTTGGCTAATGCTTTTGAGAAATAAGTAAGAGCACTTTTTGAGGTTCCATATAAAATAGTTTGCTCTATGATCATACCGTTGGAGCCTAGCCCTTCCATATTCCAGATTTGACCATGCCCCTGATGAAGCATATTTTGAACCGCTACCTTGGAGCCATATTGGATTCCCTTTATGTTCGTATCAACAACTGCATCGATGTATTCAAAAGGTGTGTCCCACAAGAATTCACGGGGACAGTTTTGTCCTGCATTATTAATCCAAATGTCTACGGTTCCCCACTTTTTAACTGAGCTTGTCCAAAGATTATTAATATCATCAATCTCTCTTACGTTACACGCTATGTAGATAAACTGCTTCTCAAACTCTTTTAGAACTTCTTTTGCACTCTCAAAGGATTGAGGTTTCGAACCTGATATCGTCACATTACAGCCTGCCTTTAAAAATTGAATTGCCATCTCAAGCCCTAATCCACGAGTACTTCCTGTAATTACAACATTTTTCATTCTTAATGAATAACCCTCCTTTCTTAAGATTTTCAAGCACTTGATCGTTTTTTTTAGATTAATTATTTCGTAGATCCTATTATACTCTGTTTTTCCATAAAAATCCAATTCTTACTTAAACATATCTCATGGGATATGAAGACTCAAGGTGAATATATTTCCTATCTAAATACTAACATCTACATCAAAAATAGAACCCTCGATCGAAACAATCTCATCAATCGCTATCTTTACATGATCATTCATAATTATAATACGTTCATATTCATCGATTTTCTTAACTTGTCCTGTCTTTTTCTGATAAGCACCGCCATCCTTCTTCTCATCTGGCACAAAATAAGTGATTTGGATTTCTGGACATTCTGGTAACCTCTCTTGTAAAATTCTCATCTTTTCACGTAAGGATGTAATTTCATCTTCATTCAATTCTATTTTCTGATCCGTCAAACGTGCTGTTTCCTTAATTGCAGCTTCATAACCTGTTAGAGCTGCAAATGGAGAAAACTGTGCAGCTCGATCGATCATAGACATACGAGGACGAGTTGTTGATACATGATGCGAGAGATTTATGATATCATCATAACGATGTTCTTCATTACTTTTGTTCTTCATCTGATGACACCTCCTTATGCCTTATGTCCACCAATTTGCTCATTTCTTTGCATTGCTGTTGCACCCTCCTGAAGGCTCATTCCTTTAAGCACAGCATTTTTTCCGAATTTCTTTTTGATATCTAGCATCGCTTTTTGAATGTTCTTTTCCTTTTTCAATGCTTGTTCTTCCTCTTCCCTTTGTTTTTGAGCAGAGTCACTATAAGAAAAGAGATCCATCTGTTCGTAGGAATTGTCATTCGTTATCGAATTTTCATCCACTACATGATTCGCTGCAATATTTACTCGTCGAATGAGTAGTTTCCTATCAACAATTCGTTCATATAGCTCCATCACTGCATCGATAATCAGCCTTGTGGATGATGTCTTACGCTCAAGATTGACTGTACCATGAGCATGTTTTGGTACTTTACGACCATAATTGTCGATTGTAATTTCACCCTTATATTCTTTACTGATATCTGGGTTAGTTAGATTTTCGATATCATAACCAACCGTTAAAACCATCTGATCAGTGACCAAACCCTTATCTACCATATCAAGTACAAGAAGATCCGTCATCTCTTGTACCACTAACTGCGCTTGATGGAAATCATATGGGTATTGCAACACCTGACCAGAACCAACGCTGTTATTGCTCGGCTTATATGCCTTAATGTCTGAAATCGTACAAGGCTCCCACCCCCAAGCATGGTCGATTAATAATTCTGCATTTACACCGAATAACCGATAAAGAAGTGCTTCGTTGTAATAGTCGGTTGGTTTCCCAATGGAACAACGAGCCACATCGCCCATCGTAAACAGACCATGTTCTTTTAGTTTCTTCTCATACCCTTTTCCAACTCGCCAAAAGTCGGTGAGTGGCTGATGTGTCCATAGCAAGCGACGATAAGACATCTCATCAATCTGTGCGATTCGTACACCATCTTTATCTGCTGTGATATGCTTGGCTACAATATCCATAGCAATTTTACTAAGATACAGATTCGTCCCTATTCCTGCTGTGGCAGTAATCCCTGTTGTTTGAAGTACATCCTGTATCATCTTCATCGCTAATTCACGAGCGGAAAGCCCGTAAGTTTTTAGATAGTTAGTCACATCCATAAATACCTCATCAATGGAATAGACATGAATATCATCTGGGGCAATATACTTTAGATAAATATCATAGATTTTATTGCTATACTCCATGTAAAATGCCATTCTTGGTGTGGCCACAATATAAGAAAGTGCTGTAGATGGTGATGCCTTTACTTGCGTATCATCATAGGATTCCTCTGTCAAAACTCTTCCAGGAGCATTCCATCTTCTTTGACTGTTTACCTCTCTTACCTTTTGAATCACTTCAAACAATCTAGGACGGCCTGGAATCCCATAAGCTTTTAAGGACGGAGACACCGCAAGGCAGATTGTCTTTTCTGTCCTACTTGCATCAGCAACCACAAGATTTGTAGTCATTGGGTCAAGACCTCGCTCTATGCATTCAACGGAGGCATAGAACGATTTTAAGTCAATTGCAATATAAGTGCGATTCTGCTGAGTCATCGCTTTGTCCTCCTTTTTGAAATCATGAAAAATGTAAGTTAGCTATTATTATACGCAAAAATTAGGATTACTGCTATGCAATATTCTTTCTTCTTTTATTTTATTGACATTTATCAACAATAATGGTAATTTATTAGGAATATCAAAAAGGAGGTCTCTTATGGATATAAATGCAAAAATAGTACAGGAACACTATGATAAAGATGTACAAATGGAGTGGAATCGACTCAAAGAACATCCATTTGAATTTAAAATCACCACTCATATGATGGATCAATACATAAAGCCTGGCGAACGAATTCTTGATATTGGTGGTGGTCCTGGGCGTTATTCGATTTATTATGCGAATAAAGGCTGCGATGTTACTCTGATTGATCTATCCTCAGAAAATGTTAAGTTTGCACTTGAAAAATCCAAAGAACTAAATGTCAATATAAAAGCAATTTCTGGAGACGCAAGAGATGTAGATCAATTAGTAGAAGGCAAATTCGACCATATATTTATTATGGGACCAATGTATCACCTACTTGATGAAAGGGATAGAATAAAAGCAATCAATTCAGCCTTATCTTTACTGAATGATAAAGGTTTTGTATATATTTCATTTATTCTTATGTTTTCTGGTATGATCTATGGAATGAAATATGCGCCCGAATTACTACCGATGCCATCTGAGCAAGTGTTTATTAGTGCTGTTTTGAACGATGAATCCTATGCTGGTGATGCATTTACTAAGGCTTTTTTCATAAGTAAAAAAGAAATTTTACCTTTTATGAATCAATTCCCTCTTGAAAAGAAACATTTATTTGGTCAAGAAAGTATCCTTGCCCCATGTGAACCAAACATTCTGAAGCAGACTCCAGAAATCATCGATCATTGGGTAGAAGTTGCAAAAAAGTTGTGCGAAAGAGATGAACTACTAAGTTATTCCGAACATGCGATGTATATAGGACAGAAAATTATATAAAATGAATGAAAAATAAATCTTCCATATTCTCTCAACTTTGTTGCTATGGCAACATACTATTATAAAACATTGTATTAAACTCAACTCATACAATTAACATAATCTGGAGGGAATTCTATGGTAAGAAAAATAATAGAAATCGATGAAGCAAAATGCAATGGTTGTGGTCTTTGTGCAACTGCTTGTCACGAAGGAGCCATCAAAATGATAAATGGCAAAGCAAAACTATTACGAGATGATTAT
>JAEZKD010000266.1 GCA_023415655.1 Bacillota bacterium
GTCTTAAAGAAAACTACTATGGACTTTGGGCGGATTATTTCGTGAAGTTTATCAAAGCGTATCAAGAGGAAGGAATACAAATTGATTATCTGACCGTACAAAATGAACCAGCTGCTGTACAGACTTGGGATTCTTGTATTTATTCTGCTAAGCAGGAAGCTATCTTTGTTCACGATTACTTAAAACCAAGATTAGTGAACGCAGGACTGGATCGGATTAAGATTTTGATTTGGGACCACAACAAAGAGGAATTACTTAGTCGAGTTACTGATTCCTTTGGTGTGCAAGGGGTAGAAGCGGATGTTTATGGAGCAGCAGTTCATTGGTATACTGGAGATCATTTTGATGCAATTCGTGCAGTGAAGATGAAGTATCCAAATCTGAAGGTGTTTTTTACAGAAGGGTGTGTTGAATATTCACGTTTTGCTGATTCTGGTGAGATTGAGAAAGCTCAGATGTATGCTCATGATATGATTGGAAATTTTAAAGCTGGGGTTGAAGCATTCTTAGATTGGAACCTTTTGTTGGATGAAAAAGGCGGACCGAATCATGTTGGAAATTATTGCGATGCTCCTATTATGTGTGATGGGAATGGTGGTATCAAAAAACATCTGACTTATTACTATATTGGGCATTTTAGTCGCTACATAAAGCCAGGTGCTTTACAGATTATGACCTCATGTTATACGCAAGAGTTGGAATGTGTTGCTTTCATTAATCCAGATGGAGAAAAGATAGTTATTCTATTAAATCGTAGCAATCAAGAACAAGCCGTAACATTACTTGATTGTGGCTATGGTCATGAACTTTGCATTCAGGCACATTCCATAGTAACAGTATGTTATTACTAAAAAAATAACACCTTTTTAAAAAATGGAGAATTAAATCAAAAAAGAATTAAACGTATAATAAAGATACAAACAAAGACAACTGTGATGTTTGATTGTAGAAGGAGGATGTAGTTATGAAATTAAAAAAATTAGTAGCATTGACCTTAGCCAGTGTGATGTGTCTCTCACTTGCTGCATGTTCTAAAGAAACAAAAGAAACTAGCGGCAAAGATGATACGGCACCTACGAAAGCAACAGAGTCGGGGGAAACAAGTAATACTGAAACAGAAGTTAAAGAATTATCCGGAAAACTCGTTGTATGGACTTTGGCAGATGACCTTAGCGCCTTTAGTGAAAAGTTCATGGAAAAAAATCCAGGAGTTGCGGTTGAAACTGTAGTTATTGCACCAGCTGATTACACAACTAAGGTTCAATCTGCTTTGTTAGGTGGGCAGAAGGAACCAGATATTATTGTTGGTGAACCACAGATGCTTGGGTCTTTTTATGAAGCCGGATTTTTTGAAGATTTAAATCAAGCACCTTATAATGCACAGGATTATGCAGATAAAATCGTTGATTATGTTTGGGAAGTAGGACAAGATAGCGAAGGAATTCAGAGAGCTATTTCCTATCAGATCACACCAGCAGGTATCTACTATCGTAGAGATATTGCGAAAACAGTATTTGGTACTGATGATCCAGTTGAAATTGGCAAGTTATTTGCAGATTATGAAACTATTCAGCAAACTGGTGTAAAGTTAAGAGAAGCAGGTTATCGTATTTTTGCATCTGATGCAGAAACTAACTATTTTTCTGGTGATAGTGCATGGGTAATTGATGGCAAGTTAAATGTTGATCAAAGTAGATACGATTACATGGATTTATGTACTGCTTTATATCAGAATGATTTAACTGCATTTGCAAGTCAGTGGGCAGCTCCTTGGTATCAGGCTATGAGCGGTCCAGTGCCAATCTTAACTGCTGAGACTCAATGGGGTACAGATGAAATGAACATCTGGGATGAAGAATCCTTTAACAATGCAACTGCTGACGCAGAAACAACAGAAGTTTTCGCTTATGGACTTCCTGCATGGGGCGTATTAACTATGAGAGATAATGTTGAAGAAACTTCTGGTTTATGGGGCGTATGTGCTGGTCCATCTTATGGTTTTGGTGGTGGTACCTTCATCGGAGTTAGCTCACTTTCAGAACGTAAAGATCTCGCTTGGGAATACTTAAAATTCTGTACTTTAAATGAAGAGACAATGGAATGGTGGATTGTAGAGTCTGAAGGAGATACTGTATCCTATATTCCAACATTAGAAAAACATGCAGACGATGAAAATGCCGTATACGGTGGACAAAAATTATATGCATTCTGGTTAGAGCAAGCGAAAGGCATTGATTACTCTAAAGTGACTCAGTATGATAAAGCAATTGGCGATGCTTGGGGTGCAGCGATTACAGCTGTGAAGACAGGAGAAAAGACGAAAGAAGAAGCTGTGAATGAATTCTATGATGTTGTAGCATCCACATATCCAGAAATTGAGATAGAGCGCTAATATTCATTTACATATTCAGAGCGAGGGGAGTATTTACCCCTCGTTCTGATTCATGACAAGTGAGTAAATTCTACTCAACTTGTTTTAAAATCACCGACGGGGGGATTTTTATGATGAAGACCGTAAAACAAAAATCAGCTAGGAGAAAAAATATCAATCATATTGCATATTTATTCTTAGCACCATTTATTATTACATTTATTATATTTAGCATCTATCCGGTTCTTCGAACTTTATATTTAAGTTTTACTAATTATAAAGGATATGGAGAAGCAGCTTGGACAGGATTTGAAAACTATAAACGTGTGTTGTCAGATAAATTTTTCTGGAGAGCACTTGGAAATACATTTAATATCTGGAGTGTAAATATAGTTCTTCAATTAGGACTTGCATTTTTATTGACGATTCTTTTTAGTGATATGAAATACAAGATGAAAGGTCTTAGTATATATCGAGCATTGTTCTATCTTCCTAATTTAATTGCAGCTACATCGGTAGCGTTTCTATTTCGAACATTACTCGATTGGAAGTACGGAACTTTAAATCAGCTCTTACTTAAGTTTGATCTGATTGATAAGCAAATTGACTGGCTCGGTAAGACTTCGACAGCTCCATACACAGCATCTGTGATTGGAGCATGGATGTGGTTTGGAAGCTCCTTTATTATGTTGATGGCAGGAGTTCAAGGAATTTCACGAGATTATTATGAAGCAGCTGCGATAGATGGAGCAGGAAGATGGAGGATTTTTCGTAAGATTACAATCCCTTTGTTAAAACCAATTCTACTTTATGTGACGATTACTTCTTTGATTGGTGGATTACAGATGTTTGATATACCATTTTTAATGACCGGAGGAACTCAAGGTAATCCAGGTGGTTCTATGCAGACGGCTGTTATGTACTTATACAAATTTGGCTTTGAGACTTATCAGGTAGGCTATGCATCCTCGATTGCCTATGTGCTGTTTATGATTATACTTATTATTTCTGTTACACAATTTCGCTTGTTTAATAAGAATATGGAGGATTAGATATGGCAAAAAAAATTAAAAAATCGATTCTTTATATTCTTCTAATTCTGTTATCAATTTTATGTATACTTCCATTTCTGTTAATGATTGTAAATGCAACGAGAAGTGGTAGAGATATTATGAGATCATTTACATTGATTCCGGGAAAAAGTATTAAAGAGAACTGGGAGATTGTATCCGGATATTTTAATCTATTCCAAGGCTTTTTAAATAGTATTAAAGTAGCACTACCTGCGACTATACTGACTGGATATTTTTCTGCTTTGTCAGCATATGCACTTGCTATTTATAAATTTCGAGGACAAAAAATAATCTTTGGAACTATTATTATCTTTATGATGATCCCAGGACAGCTCGGATTGATTGGCTTCTATAATCTTGTTAGTAAGCTAAAATTGGTAGATTCCTATGTTCCTCTGATTATTCCAGCAATAGCAGCACCAGGAACCGTATTCTTTTTAAGGCAATATGTATTATCGGTGCTACCAAAGAGTTTACTAGAAGCAGCGAGAATTGACGGAGCCATGGAAATTAGTCTGTTTCATCGGATTGTTTTACCAATCATGGCACCTGGTATTGCAACGATGTCAATCGGAGCTTTCATTGGAAATTGGAACTCTTATTTAGTGCCATTAATCTTGTTAAATACGCCGAAAAAGTTTACCTTACCGGTTATGATTGCATCACTAAATTCATCCTCGGATATTGCATCCAATCAAGGTGCAATTTACCTTGCAGTTGCAATTTCTGTAATTCCAATTTTGATTGTGTTTGCATTCTGCTCTAAATACATTATAAGTAGTATATCCGCAGGAAGCGTAAAAGAATAAGAAACTCATATGCAAGGGCAGGGACTGTCCTTGCATATGTTTGTTTCTTTTGGTATACTAAAATTATGTAATATGTGCGTGAAATCATAAAGGAATGGAAGGTTTCGTATGAATAATTACAAAGTCAGATATTTGAAAAAGCTTCTAATTCTGATCGGAGTGTCTAGTATGTTTAGTGCTGGATGCAGTCGTGTACAAAAGGATAATGCAGAAGTTG
>JAEZKD010000294.1 GCA_023415655.1 Bacillota bacterium
GCATCACATTGGTTAAGGTAACACTCAAATCAGTCATATCTTTATGTATTCCAATCGCAGAGCCTGTAGTATTTAATATTCTTGTACTACTATGACTTAAGTAAGCTTGTTTTAATCTGGTCGCATCTACGAAGGAAGTTGCATCCACAAACCCATTGGAGGCATCCACTGCCAACGAATTATAGAATAAGCTTAGAAACTTTTTCATCACCACTTGGTTTCGTTCACTGTCTGGTGTAATGGAGTACCTTTGTAGCATATAAGCATAGGCTTCCTTCATCTTAAGCTGTGCCGTTTCTTCTAACCCAACCCTTAACTCATCGACTGCTGCTTCTGCAGTATAAAAATTGTCCTTTGATAATGCATCCACTGTCTTCATCTTCATATTAGAGACTGTTGCAGTTAGGATTGCGCTACCCAATAATCCAATTAAGGTCATGCAGATTAACACAAGGAGTAAGGTAGACCCTTTTTGATCCTTATAGAGTTTTTGATACTGCTTCATATGGTCTCCTTTCTACCTTGTCACTGTAGAGGTTAATTCATACAACAGTTCGCTACTACCATGCTCATAGATACTAACTTTCACAGCATAGATGCGATCCTTTGGGTTTTGATCAAGAACTAATTCAGCATTATAATTCGAAGGATTTAATTCAAACAGATTGTACGGTAACAAATCATTATTCGTTGCTTCCTTGTTATAATAAAAAAGTAGTTTCTTCGTACCATACATCTCAAGTGCATCCACATAAATAAAATTATTCAAGTGCAAACCATTCCTGAATGGTTGTTGTGCAACAAAGATTTGAAGAGAATTATCAAGTGCAGTTGCATTATGAATGACATAAATACAGTCTGCTTTGTCTGACCAATAGGCTGCTGGATCTAGCGGAGTATGAAAGAGGTAGATGTTATGTAGCTTAGAAAAAGTGACATCGGTATAAAAGCCATTATATTTCTTAATGACTGAACTATCATAAATCATCTCATTCGTTGTTTGATGAAACGTATATTCAAACTCACAGGATACCTTTGCACCTGACAAAAGACTATTGTTATCGATGGTGATAATTGTTTTTCTTGATATTCTCTTTAACAGATTCTCATCGGTCTCGGTCGGCCTTTTTGTTGGTTTGATTGGTCCTGCTTCTGCATATTCTTTGGCATACTCATCATAGCGTAAGCGTTCATGCTCGGTACGATAATAATCCAGTGCTTTATCATCATAAGTCATTTGCGTAAAAACGTAATTCTCTTTGGATGGATCAAGCACATAGTTAGCATCGATTACTTGATACGTGGTTTGGCTTGGATTGATGATGGCAGTTTCATTGACATCAAGACTTGTAACATCTGGGAACTTAAATTGATTGTATTGAATCGCACCCGATGTAACCATATCATATCCATTCGCATCCACGGTGATCTGAACATCAAAACGCTTCGTTCCCTCTGCGATATTATTCATGACATAATAATATCTTTTCTCTGCCTTCTCTAAAAATGTATACTGATTCCCCTCTTTTTGTAATGACATACCAACTGGAACCGTACCATCTGCATTGAGCTGATAACGCTGCAAAAAGGAAGCATCGGTTTCATAATACCCACTCCCCTGCAAGGCTTCTGCAAAAGATGTTAACGGTACTAACCGAAATGCTCCTCCACTTGCAACCCCATTAAACTGTAACGTAAGCTCAGCAAGATCGTAGGTTTTCATCCCTTCCATCACATTCTGAGCTAGAGTGGTTGCATACTGTCGTGTACGAGATTTTTGATTGATACGGGAAGAGATTGCAAAATTACTTAGCAATGGTACTACGATAATCGCTAGAATTAACATACTCACGATCACTTCAATCAACGTGATACCACGTTGATCAGACGTTAAGTGATTCTGTTCGTTCATCGTCGCTCCCCCTTTTTAACGCTTGGATTCTCTATGAATAGTGAGTGCTTCTTATCCAAATCTCTCATTCTCTAATATCTTCAGGTAACGTAATCGTTCCAAATACACTCTTCGTACCTAAAGGTATCTCTCCTAAGTCTGGTTCCTCATACGTCTTGCCATTCCCAATCATAGAATATTGATTGATGGCTAATACCCCAGACAGATTCCCTGTATCTGTATCAAAATTAACAGAGATACTGGACACGTTCATTTTCTCTGGATATTGATTGATATAGGTCATACAATCCTTAAATGCTTGGTAGGTGGATTTAAAATTAATTGTTAATAGATTACGATATGCATATACACCCAGACCATCGGTTGATGGTACTGTAGTCGATGAAAAAAATTCTTCATCATAAGAAAAGGATACCGTTGGGATCTCCATTCCTGTTGCTTCACATAAGTCAATTAAGAACTTTGTACTTTTCTCAGGAGTATTCCCTGCTCCATACTGTTCCATAATGTCCTTCATCTGTGTCGAATATGCTACTATCTGTCGATCGTATTCCCCCTCCATCGCTACCTGTGCACTTAACTCCTCATAGCGTTGCTCTAATCCTTGATTTTCCTGTTCAATTGCTGAGGTTTTCTCCTTCAGTGAGACATATCCAAACTGATACGAACAAAAAAGAATCAATAACATAAACACGAACAAAAGCATTCGCAGTTGCTTTGGATCTATTTTATCGATGTATGATTTCATTGCACCACTTCCTCCTGCGCTGGCTTTTGATAAATGCATGTCACAGAAAATGTTACATTAACCGCCTTCGTTACTTCATCTTTATTCTCTGTCAAACCAGTCACTTGTACTTCCAAGACATATGGAATTTTTTGTAGCTGTAAAAGTACTTCGGCAGCGGTTGCCTTCGAGGAGGCAGTAACACTCATAGAAAAGCTTCCTTCTCCTGAGGTCATCGAATGAACCAAAGAGCCAGATGGTAGCTTTTCTTCTAATTCCTTTAATAAGTCATTGAAATATTCTTCATAGGTGAAGGTACTTTCCTCCGCAGCCTCAAGAGATTGATAAGCTTCTGTAAGGCTAAGGTAATTCGCATATTTTTCTTCGATATAGGTCATATCTTGAATTCCAGTCTCTAATCTCTCTTTTTCATTCACTGCAATCTTATAATTTTGTAAAGCAACAAAGATGAGTAAAGAGCTCGCAGCAAAGGTTCCTAAGAGTAATCCTGCATATAACTTCCAAAAATCTCTCTTTTGCTCGGTAACGACAAAATCCTGAGGAACAAAATTAACCGGTGCAATCGTAGCTCCTAGACAAGTAATCAACTCCCCAATACGCTCTATTTCAATGTGTTTCTCACCCACTAGGTTGACACGTGTCAGATTGACATCCTGTTTGACTGGTACGGATAGTTCATTGCTAATTAATTGCTCCAATCCCTTAATCTGAGAACCACCACCTGTAATGATCAATTCCTTAAGGTTCGCTGGAAGGTTCATATGATGACTTCTGGTTGCTTGATATTCGATGATACGTGCTAGATTACTGATAAATAACTGCATCGATTCGGTAATCATCTGCTTCGTTTGTAATAATCTAAGATACCTTTCACCCGCGGTATCGATGATTTCTTGCTCATCCAAATCCATATATAGCCTTGGTTGTAATAATTCTTCTTTTTGTAGCAACTCCGTGGCAGCCGTCATTTCATCCACATCGAACATCTGACTGTCAATGACTGCTTCTGCTAGCATATTGGTACCATAGTTAATGGTTCGTTGTAAGCTTAAGATTCCATTGTTCATAATCGTAACAATGGAATTATCTTCATTTATCTGTAACACAAAATTTGTTTCTGTGATTGCTGTCCTTTTTAGCCATTGATAAGAAGAGTTGCCTACATAATCGACGGCAACAATTGATAAATTAAGGTGCTCTGCAAAGCTATAATAGTTCTTCACCAGATTCGCTGGTGCTGCAAATGCTAATAATAATATTTTTTTATCATCTGCCCTTTTTTCCAACACTGTATAGGTAACGATATGGTCGGTAATGTCTCTTGGAAAGTATTCACTTGCTTCTGCTGCTACGACTGCACTGATTCGGTTATCCTTTACATAAGGAATCGTAACCTCACGACTTAGGATTTTATTCGAGGAGATTGTAAATACAACGTTCTTTGTCTTGAATTCAGCTTCTTCCAGTTTCGTTCTCATATAATCAGCAAACGAATTCTTATCTCTGATATAACCATCTTCAATTGCATTGTCCGGTGTATCAAAAATAATACTACGATAGACTTTAGGATTCTTCTTTTTATAATCCATCTCACAAATCTTCGTAGTGGTAATCCCAATCTCAATACTTAATACCTTTTGCATGTACAACTACTCCTCTCTAGATGAGATTTTTTACCCGCGCCAACTAATATTTATTGAATCCAGCTGGCTGTATACCAGGTTAATATATCTTTACCAAACCAGGCAGCTGTTAGCATACCTGCAGATAAATATGGCCCCATGGCTAATACATGGTCCGCCTTACTAACTTTCATACGTATAATATGTATTACTGATCCATACAAGCATCCAAACAAAAAGGCAACCAGAACAAGCTGATACCCAAGCAAAAGCCCAGCGACTGCCATCAGCTTAATATCACCACCACCAATTCCCCTTCCCTTTGTAATCCAATAAACCAATAATAAAAATCCACTGACAATCAAGAAATCCAATACGATTGTTATCTTGATTCCATCCACGAACTCTCGAGCCAATCCTAACAGCCCAAGATATACATTAATTCCAAAAGGTATCTCATAAGTACGCCAATCTATCAGGCTTAATACAATTAAGCCTGATAGCATAAGACAATAGATGAAACTGATTGCTGTAAATCCACAGATCACAAACGTCCCCACCCATAGAATACCATTCAATAATTCCACACACGGATACTGGATCGAAATCTTTTCCTTACACTGTCGACATCTTCCACGCAGGAACAACCATGAAAAGACTGGTACTAGGTCATACCATTTGAGTTGGTATCCACAGCTCATGCAGTGGGAGCGACTCTTTGAGAGGCTTTCATGCTTTGGGATGCGGTAGATGCAGACGTTAAGGAAGCTTCCGATGACTAAGCCGTAGGTGAAGATTAGGAGGTATGTTAAATAAATGATAGCTTCCATTTTGTCTATTTTGATGATGTCCACGTACCATTCACATCATATTCTACATCAACAGCTCCAGACGACGTAATACTAACTCTAAATCCTTTGTTAGTTGCCTCTGTATTTGGCCATTTTCCATTAAGTGCTTCCTCAATCTTGTTAGTTAATGCTTCTGTACTTATTTTTTTTCTAGCTCCTGTTATAATTACATCATCAGATTTTTTAACCTCTGTTATCGTTGATACTCCAGAAGTAGATAAATAATCTGCAACAGCAGAATTAATTGCTGTTTTAAATGAGGCTGCATTATTCTTATCCACATTCTCCTTCGACGTCCCAACCCACTTCATAACCTGAGGAGCCAAAGCAACAGCAATAATCGCAATAATCAATACAACGACAATCAACTCCACCAACGAAAACCCCTTATTATTCTTTCTCTTTGCTAACAGTTTCTTCTTCATACCATATTCTCCTTAAATTAAATTTATTAAAAGTCCACTCCCCATACGCGTCCCACCCGCATAGAGTAAGAACCTTTTAACCCTCTTTAAAGTGTTTCAAGCCCCTGATACATATTGATCATTGGTAGATAAATCGCCAATACAATCGTACCAACAATTACAGCCATCACGATGATAATAATTGGTTCAATTGCTGTCGACAGTCCTTGAGTTGAGATTTCAACCTCATCCTCATAGTAATCTGCAACCTTATCAAGCATGCCTTCGATATTACCTGTTTCTTCTCCAATTTTAAGCATCTGTGACACCATGTCTGGAAAGACTCCACTTGCTTTGATTGGAATCGAAAGCTGGGTTCCACGCTCTGCTTCTTCTTTCGTATCCATCACAGCTTTGCGATATAGTGCATTCGTCATCGAACGCGCCGTGATATCAAGTGCCTGTGTAATTCCAAGACCTGAACTTACTAACGTGCTAAGTGTTCTTGCAAAATTTGCACTTTGAGTTTTTATATTTAGCTTCCCAAAGACAGGTAGTTTGATTTTTAATCTACCAATCAGTAATCTCCCCTGATCGTTTGTATTGATGGCTTTATAGATGACTGGGATTGCTATAACCATCAAGAGAATCAGATACCATTGCTGTCGAAAGAAATCACTCATCAGCATAACAAACCTTGTAATTCCAGGAAGCTCACTTCCCATATCATCAAACATCGAAACAAACTGAGGTACGACAGCAATTGACATTACCATTAATACACCAAAGGCAACGACCAAAAGCATGATTGGATAAATACTTGCTTTTTTGATCAAGGCTTTTAGCTTTGCTGATTTTTCAAATTGCGTTGCCATACGACGAAACGCAATGTCTAAGGAGCCCGAGGCTTCTCCTGCTTCTACCATATTAATAAGTAGAGGTGGGAAGACTTTAGGACTAAGACGCATTGCATCCGCTAAGGTTTCTCCTTTTTCAACTGCTAGCTTGGTTTCGATGATTGCACTCTTAAACACCTTATTTTCCACTTGGCTACACAACATATCGAGTGCATTCACGACCGTGACACCTGCATTTAAGATACTCGTAAATTGCCGACAAAACACTGATAATTCTCTTGTTTTCACGGGCTTACCAAAGGAGATATTGATGTCTTTATTTAACACACTGACTGGAGTGATTTGAATCGGAATAAGCCCTTCACTCTTTAACTGTGCCTTCACCTTGGCTTCATCATTGGCTTCCATTGTGCCCTTCTTTTCTTTCCCTATCTGCGTTACCGCAATATACGAATATTCTGCCACAATTTTATCCTCCATCTGTAATTAGTCCATGCTAGTATAATTTACGCTCCAAGGACATCGCATCTTGAGCAAACTGCAAGGCATGCTCTGCGTCGATTTTACGTTTGAGATATAAATCATAGATTGCATCGTCCATCGTTTGCATTCCAAGCTTTCTATTGGTTTGAATCGTAGAGTCAATTTGATGAGTTTTCGCTTCACGTATTAAGTTTTTAATGGAGGTTGTTGCATGAAGAACTTCAAAGGCGGCAACACGTCCAAGATTATCTTGAGTGGGGATTAATTGTTGAGAAATGATAGATTCGAGTACTGAAGCTAATTGGATTCGGATCTGTTGCTGTTGATGTGGTTCAAATACATCAATGATTCGATCAATTGTGCTAGCAGCACCTGTCGTATGTAAGGTAGAAAATACTAGATGACCTGTTTCTGCAGCTGTAATTGCGATGGAGATTGTGTCAAGGTCTCTCATCTCACCCACGAGAATCACATCTGGATCTTCACGAAGTGCTGAGCGGAGCGCTTGAGAATAGCTCATCGTGTCCAATCCAATTTCTCTCTGGTTAACAACTGCTTTTTTATGGTTATGAAGATACTCAATCGGATCCTCTAGTGTAATAATATGAGTATTGTAGGTGGAGTTGATAATATCAATCAAAGACGCAAGCGTTGTTGATTTACCACTTCCCGTTGGCCCAGTCACTAGGACAAGACCACGTTTTTTTTCCGTTAAGGCAATGACTGACTTTGGAACTCCAAGCTCCTCAGCCTTAGGAATCACCGTCCCGACAAGTCGTATGACAAAAGCATAGGAACCACGTTGTCGAAAAACATTCACACGAAATCTTCCAAGACCTGGAATCGCATATGCAAAATCCACTTCCCCTTTGTCTTCAAAGGTTTGACGAGTTCTCTCTGTGAATAATGGTGCAACCAGATTCTCTACGTCAATTGGAGTAATTTTAGGATAATTTAAATCCTCCAACTCTCCATAGATTCTTATCTTTGGTGGTATTCCGACGGTCACATGCAAGTCGGAGGCTCCTCTTTGTTTGGACAATTTCAGTAATTCATCAATCGTGACCATGATATCACCTTTCTGCGTATTTAGATTTCCTCGTCGTTTGAATAAGCAATTCGGCGCATTTCATGAATAGACGTAATACCCTCTAACACCAAGCGCCTTGCACTCATCTTTAACGTATTCATTCCTTCTGCTAACGCTTGCTTTTGGATTGCTTCCGCGTTACCCTTCTTACTGATAATCGTTTTTAAACGACTTGAGATTGGCATAATTTCATACACACCAATTCGTCCTCGATAGCCGGTCTCATTACAGCTTGGACACCCCTTTGGTCCATAGACAATTGGGTGCTCGGATGGATTGATCTCCAAAAACTGATAGTCGATTTCTTTTAGTTCTTGACGAACCTTGCACTTACAAAGCCTTCGAACAAGCCTCTGAGCAATGACACCTACGGTGGCATCTGCGATCAGATAGGGTTCAATCCCCATATCAACCAGACGTGTAATCGAACTTGCAGCACTATTGGTATGTAAGGTACTTACCACGAGATGACCTGTAATTGATGCGGTAACTGCAATGTTGGCAGTTTCAGCATCACGAATTTCACCGATCATAATAATATCTGGATCCTGACGTAGAATCGAACGAAGTGCTAAGGCAAAGGTTAAGTCTGCTTTTACATTGACCTGCACTTGATTAATCCCATCGACATTGGCTTCCACAGGATCTTCAACTGTGATAATATTGACATCCTCTTTATTTAATTCACTAAGTGCTGTATAAAGAGTCGTAGATTTCCCTGAGCCAGTTGGCCCTGTCACTAAGATAATTCCATGTGGATTCGTAAGTAGTCGGTCAAACTTTTTCATCTCTTCGTCAAAAAAGCCGAGTAATTTCTTATCTCGTGTCAATGTAGTTTTCGCAGTCAGACGCATTACTGTCTTTTCACCGTAAACCGTAGGTAGTACGGAAACACGGATATCGTATTCCACTTGATCGACTACCTGAGTAATACGTCCATCCTGCGGTTTTCTTTTTTCAGAAATGTCCAAGCCCCCGATGATTTTTATACGACCTACCATAGCCGATAGCATGTTGCTTGGATATACACCAGCCTCTAAAAGTGCTCCATCCACACGATATCGAACACGAATTTTTGCTTCTAGAGGCTCTATATGAATATCACTGGCACGCTGACGAACTGCTTGCTCAATGATGGTCTTTACTAATACAACAATCGGTGCATTGCTAACTGCAGTATCTAAAACTTCTTCCTCTTCCCGAAACTGTTGTTGTCGGTCCTTTGAGAACTTTTCTGCTACTGCCTGTGCCTCCCGATTCCCATAATAACGATCAATTGCTTGAATGATATCTAAACTCGTAGAAATCACAGGAATAATTGGCGTATTGGTTACAATCGCAAGATCATCGATTGCAATGATATCCATCGGATTCTCCATTGCGACCCGAAGCGAAGTGCCATTTTTTTTATCAAATTCAAAGGGCATCATCATATATTTTTTTAAGATCGCTGAATCGGGAACTAATTTCAAAACATCCTCAGAGATACGTAGAGAAGAAAGCTGAACCATATCTAGTCCAAGCTGCTTTTTTAACGCATAGGCAATTTCATCAGCATTGGTATACGAAAGCTCAATTAATACAGAACCAAGCTTTTTCTTTTCTACCTTTTGTAATTCCAACGCTTTTTTTAATTGTTCTTCTGTTATAATTTTTTCTTCGATTAGCAAATCGCCAAGACGCTTTTTCCTTCTGTTATAACCGTCGGTATCTGCTCTTTGCATTGACGTTATCATCTACATACCCCGTTATTTTCTATTTCAATCGCACAAGCATTATTTTACCATAATTCTCCATTATTTCAAGTAATATTTGCAATTTTTACAAAATTAGTCAAAATTATTAGCTCATCACTAAGATTTTTCCTTATTAGCATTTAATTTAGCTAATCTAGCTTTTAAGATTGTATTGCGAATCTCTTTCGCTCCTTCTTTCGACATAGGTTCCACACCCTTAAGTGGGTACTCTAGGTTGAGTTCTTCATACTTTGGAAGTCCCATCGTATGATATGGTAATACATCGAGTGCCTTCAACGAACTAAGCTCCGCTAAAAACTCACCAAGAGCTACCAAATCACTTGGATCATCCGTAATTCCAGGAACTGCAACAAAACGAATCCAAAGGTCTACCTCCTGATCGCTTACAAACTTTGCAAACTCTAATATCCTTTCATTGGATTGTTTGGTTAACTCCTTATGTTTGGTTGGATTGATTTGTTTGATGTCTAGCATCACCAAATCGGTACTCTCAAGCAAACGGAGGTAGCTCTCTGATTTTTGCTTTTGAAATGTAATTCCGGATGTATCCAGACACGTATGGATTCCCTTTTTCTTTGCAGCCTCAAACAATTCGGTTACAAATTCAATCTGAACTAAAGGTTCTCCACCAGTAACTGTAATACCTCCTCCTTTTAAAAATGCTTTATAAGAGTCATATTCTTGTAATATATCATCAACGCTTCGTAACGTTCCACCCTCTAGTGCCCAGGTATCTGGATTGTGACAATAAGCGCATCGCATTGGACATCCTTGCATGAATACGACAAAACGAATTCCTGGTCCATCCACTGTCCCAAAAGATTCCGTTGAATGAATTCTACCTTCCATCGTATCTCCGATCTATCAATTAAAATTGATTGTTAATATTTAGAATAATTTGTATAATTTTATAGGTCTAATATACCAAAATTAGCATATTTTGTCAATAATTCTTGTGAAAATCTGAATTATTTCATACAATTTATTACAGTTTTGTTACGTTTATATTAATTTATTCACAAACTTAGCAGAACTTTAACTTCAACTTCCTTTGTTTTTAAAACATGAAAAAAGGCTGTTTCATAATAAGATTTTGAATTCCTCACTATTTTCTTCGTGCTTAAACGAGTAAAATAGCCTTTCGAAACTTCGTATCTTATTTATGCAACAGCCCTCCCAAGTTATCTATGCACCATAAGAACCTTAGGTTCCTAGTCGCTAGTTACTTCGGATTGTTTTTTATTACATATTATGGTGGAATGTTCTAGAGATAACATCATCCTGTTGTTCTTTTGTTAACTTTGTAAAATTAACAGCGTAACCAGATACACGTACAGTTAACTGTGGATAGTTTTCAGGATGAGCCTGTGCATCTAATAAGGTTTCCTTTGTAAATACATTTACATTTAAGTGGTGCCCACCTTTTTCTACATAACCATCTAATAATGATACTAAATTATCTACCTGCTGATTTGACATACTCATTCTCCTTTTTCTACTAATTAATCATCAATTCCTTTGTGTAGGGTTGGAACGCTGCATGCGCTTTGAACAGTACAACAGTCAACACTGAATGCTTTTGCCATTCGTTCCATGCCATCGACATCTTCTACGGTAACACTCATATGCCCTCCACCTTCTTCCATAAAGCGGTCAAGCATAGTAATAATTTCATCGATTTTTTCTTTTTCTGTCATATTTACCTCTTTCAATGAAGATACCTTAAGTTACTACCGTTTGAGCAATGTGATAAGAAATAGATTTTAGTCATCACTCATACGATCAAGATCTAAATCACCTGCAAACAGCTGATCATCTTTCCCAAGTGCTCCTGGGATGATCGAGAACGTATTGGAAATTCCATCCTGTGCATCCTTGAATGGAAGCTTAGCAACGGATGCTAACGAAGCAACTGCGCCATGGGTATCTCTGCGGTGCATTGGATTCGCACCTGGTGCAAGAGGTTCACCCTTCTTACGTCCATCTGGAGTGTTTCCTGTTTTCTTTCCATATACTACGTTCGAAGTAATTGTTAAAATAGACATTGTTGGGTAAGAATCACGGTAAGTGTGGTGCTTACGAATCATATTCATAAAGTCATGAACCAATTGAACTGCGATATCATCCACACGGTCGTCGTTATTACCGTATTTTGGATAATCTCCTTCTACTTCATAGTCAATTACAATACCATCTTCATCACGTACTGGCTTCACCTTTGCATACTTAATAGCACTTAAGGAGTCTGCTACTACGGATAAGCCAGCAATACCTGTTGCAAAATATCGTTTTACATCACGGTCATGCAATGCCATCTGAATTTTTTCATAACTGTATTTATCATGCATATAATGGATCACATTGAGGGTATTGACATAAAGCTCAGCTAACCACTCCATCATGTCCTTATATTTGGATACTACATCGTCATAATCAAGGTATTCACCTTCCACTTTACGGAACTTAGGACCAACCTGAATCTTTAGTACTTCATCTACACCACCATTAATTGCGTATAGAAGACATTTTGCAAGATTTGCTCTCGCTCCAAAGAACTGCATCTCTTTTCCCACTCTCATAGAGGAAACACAACATGCAATTGCATAATCATCACCATGCGTTGGACGCATAATGTCATCATTTTCATACTGAATGGAGGAGGATTTAATGGACATCTTCGCACAGTACTCTTTAAAACCTCTAGGTAGGCGAGTGGACCATAATACGGTTAAGTTTGGCTCAGGAGAAGTTCCTAAATTGTCTAAGGTATGAAGATAACGGAAGGAAGTTTTAGTTACCATATGGCGACCATCGGTACCAATACCTGCAATACTTTCAGTTACCCAAGTTGGATCTCCAGAGAATAATGCATTGTATTCTGGAGTTCTAGCAAACTTCACAAGACGTAATTTCATGATAAAATGATCGATATACTCTTGTGCTTGCGCTTCTGTAATCAAACCTTTATCTAAATCTCTTTGGATATAGCAATCAATGAAAGTCGAAGTACGACCAAGACTCATCGCTGCTCCGTTTTGTTCCTTGACAGCTGCCAAGTAACCAAGGTACATCCACTGAATTGCTTCTTTTGCATTCTCTGCTGGACGACTAATGTCAAATCCATAGATTTGTCCAAGCTTCTTTAAATCAGCTAGGGCACGAATCTGTTCCGCTAATTCTTCACGAAGACGAATATTCTTGCTCGTCATACGTTTCAGAGAAGTGTTTAACTGTTCTTGCTTATCTTCAATTAAGAAATCAACGCCGTATAAACCAACACGACGATAATCACCAATGATACGACCTCTACCGTATGCATCTGGAAGACCTGTAATAATTGCAGATTTTCTTGCAAGCTTCATCTCATCCGTATATGCATCAAATACACCTTGATTGTGTGTCTTTCTATAGTCATTGAAGATCTTAACTACTTCATCATCAACTTCATATCCATATTCACTACATGCATTCTGTGCCATACGAATGCCACCAAACACATGCAAAGAACGTTTAAACGGTTTGTCTGTTTGGAAACCAACAATCTGCTCAAGTTCTTTATCTAAATATCCTGCTCCATGAGAAGTGATTGTGGATACTACTTTGGTATCCATATCAAGAACGCCGCCAGCTTCTCTTTCTTTTTTTGACAGATCCATTACCTGGGACCAAAGCTTTGTCGTTGCTTCTGTTGGCCCTGCTAAGAAGGCATCATCTCCGTCATACATCGTGTAATTACTTTGAATAAAGTCACGAACGTTCACGGTATTACACCATTTGCCCTTAACAAACCCATCCCATTGTTTTCGAATTATCGTAGTCATCTTATGCCTCCAGTCTCAAAACGAGTTCCTTACTCTTGTTGCCAAAATGTTAATATGTCCATCCCTAGTATATTCCACCTAATTAGCAAGTGTTTCAGCAACACTAAACCACATCAGAATTTTAATTCCTAGTAGTTTATAGGTAATTATACAGAACAAATTCTATGAAAACAACTATGAAAATAATAGAATTTTATCAATAAGCTTCCTACTCATTTTCATGATTGTTTGTTTTTTTTCGAAGTATCATTTTTTATTTTCTTCTAAATCCATATTTTCAGTCATGATTTTCAATTCCTTAATTGTAGCATTTTAGAATTTTTATTGATTAGAATAATAACTGATAAATAACATTGTTTATGTAAAAAAGGTGCTTCTGCATTAAAAATAGCTACAAAAAGTAGCACTTCACCTACTTCTTATAGCTGCTTTACTCTCAATATATTCTCAACTTCCTCAAAAACAAGATAGAAAAAGGTTCCTTCAATGTCATAAAGTAGTAAAACATCCTGCAACAATGTTACATTCTATCATCCCTATTCCAAAACTGCAAGCTTTTTTCCATCTTTTATTACATTTTTCTTCCTATTAATATGAATCCTTCCTACAATAATCTAAAATCATCGACTTAAAACAACAAACAATGGCTTGAGGATTCCTCTTTCTTATGCTATAATACTCCAGTCAAGGTCATAAGAGATTGAATAAACTTATGACCTATTGATAGATAATAGATTGATAGGATAAAGAAGGGACGATACTTGAATGAAAATTGGATTTGACAATCAAAAATACTTAAAAATGCAATCAGAGCACATTCGTGAACGCATCAGTAAGTTCGATAACAAATTGTATCTTGAATTCGGTGGTAAGCTCTTTGATGATTACCATGCTTCTCGCGTTCTTCCAGGGTTTGCACCTGATTCCAAATTAAAGATGTTGTTGGAACTAAAGGATCAGGCAGAAATCGTCATTGTTATTAGCGCAACCGATATTGAGAAGAGTAAAATCAGAGGTGATTTGGGTATTACCTATGATTTAGATGTATTGCGACTCATCGATGCCTTTCAAAGCAAAGGTCTTTTTGTTGGTAGTGTAACTATTACTCAATATTCTGGTCAAGCAAGTGCTGACGTGTTCAAATCCAAACTTGAATCACTTGGCGTCTGTGTATACGTCCACTATGTAATTCCTGGCTATCCAAACAATATCTCAATGATATTAAGTGAAGAAGGTTATGGTAAAAATGATTATATCAAAACAAGTCGACCACTTGTCGTAATTACTGCTCCTGGCCCAGGTAGTGGTAAGATGGCTACGTGCTTATCACAGCTTTACCACGAGCACAAACGTGGAATACGTGCTGGTTATGCCAAATTTGAAACCTTCCCAATTTGGAACATTCCATTAAAGCATCCTGTAAATCTTGCTTATGAAGCAGCTACGGTCGATTTAAATGATATTAATATGATTGACCCCTTCCATCTAGAAGCTTATGGCAAGACAACCGTTAATTATAATCGAGACGTTGAGATCTTCCCAGTGTTAAAGGCAATTTTTGATCGTATCGATGATCATAGTCCATACAAGTCCCCAACCGATATGGGTGTAAATATGGCTGGTAATTGTATCATAGATGATGAAGCTTGTCGGGAAGCCTCCAAGCAAGAAATCATTCGTCGTTACTATCAAACCTTATGTGAAGTAGTTGATGATGCGACAAAGTCCGATGAGGTATATAAACTAGAATTATTATTAAATCAAGCTGGTATCACTGTAGAGCATCGAAAAGTAGTAAAGGTTGCCAATGATCTTGCTCAAATTAAGGGCTCTCCAACTGCTGCCGTTGAATTACCGAATGGTGAAATTATTACCGGAAAAACAACAGATCTGCTCGGTGCATCCGCGGCTCTATTGCTCAATGCATTAAAGAAGCTTGCTGGCATAGATCATGAGATCCACCTTATTTCTCCACTCGCAATTCAACCAATTCAAGAATTAAAAACCGATTATCTTGGCAGTAAGAATCCACGCCTTCATACCGATGAGGTTCTAATCGCACTATCCATCAGTGCTATGAAGGATGACGTAGCCAAAAAGGCAATGGATCAGCTACCAAACCTAAAGAATTGTGAAGTGCACACAAGTGTCATTATCTCAGAAGTAGATCGCAAGGTATTCAAAAAACTTGGCATGCATCTCACCTCTGAGCCTACCTACGAAAATAATAATTTATTCCATTAATAGAATTAAGTTGGAGCCATGGTATCCTTACCCAAAAGGATATTATAGCTCCAACTTTTTTTCTATTTTTTGATTTAGAGTGTTGTTGCAAAGGAAAAGCAAAGCGCACTGTATATTTTTTGAAAGTAGTGTAAAAATAAGTCCATATAATATTCTATCGAAACGGATTCAAGCAAGCATTTGTTATCAATATTCTTACTTTAGTGAATTTACACAGATTTTACAAAGAGTACATTCTCTATTTACAAAAATAATCTAGACTTTGCTTGAATCAAATATTATGCCCATTTTCAAAGATATTGTAACGAAACATGCAGGTTCGTTATGATGATCCTACGAATGGGATGTGAGATGTTTATTTCAGAACAAACGATAGAATGAAGGAGAATCCACATGGACATTTTTTCGGTATTTACTCTCTTAGGAGGGTTGGCTCTTTTCTTATATGGAATGAGCATAATGGGATCGGGTCTTGACAAGGTTGCAGGTGGACGTTTAGAACGTATCTTAGAAAAGTTAACCTCAAATCCATTTAAGTCGGTTCTTTTCGGTGCCTTTGTTACTGCTGTCATCCAATCATCCTCTGCCACGACTGTAATGGTAGTTGGTTTTGTAAACTCGGGAATTATGAAATTATCTCAGGCAGTTGGTATCATTATGGGTGCAAATCTTGGAACGACTGCTACTGCTTGGATTCTAAGTCTTGCTGGCTTAGAAGGTGATAGTTTTATTGTTAAGTTATTTAAGCCAACCTCCTTTGCCCCAGTCTTAGCCTTTATAGGAATCCTCCTGTTTATGGCCGCAAAAAGAGAAAAGAAAAAAGATGTTGGAACTATTTTATTAGGCTTTGCAATTTTAATGATAGGTATGGACTCCATGAGCGGTGCTGTGAAACCCTTGGCTGATGTTCCTGAATTCCGTAACATACTAACAATGTTTAGCAATCCGATTCTTGGTGTATTAACAGGTGCCTTGCTAACAGCCATTATCCAGAGCTCCTCTGCAAGTGTTGGTATTCTACAAGCGTTATCAACAACCGGTGGTCTTACTTTTGGATCTGCTATCCCAATTATTATGGGTCAAAATATCGGTACTTGTGTGACTGCCTTGTTATCTGGAATCGGTGCTAGTAAAAATGCCAGAAGAGCTGCCTTAATCCATTTGTACTTTAACTTAATTGGAACCATTGTTTTCTTAGCTGGTTTTTATACGATCCAATACACCGTCGGTTTCCCATTCATCAATGATTCTGTGGATGCCGTATCAATCGCAATTGTTCATACACTGTTTAACTTAATCTCTACTGCATTATTACTCCCATTTGCAAGAGGCTTAGAAAAGCTTGCTTATCTCACAATCAAGGATGATGATAAGAAAGAAGCTAAGGAACAGATCAAAGGCATTCAATGGTTGGATGAACGTTTTCTTGCATCTCCAAGCATTGCCATTAATCAATGTAAGGATTTAACTCGACAGATGGCTATGTTTGCAAAAGATAGCTTACTAGCTTCCATGAACTTAATTGATGAGTACGATGAGAAAAAAGCAAGTGATATGATTGTTGCAGAGGATAAAATCGATCAATATGAAGATGCTCTAGGCACGTATTTGGTCAAATTAAGTAGTAAAAATCTTTCTCTTGAGCATAGTCA
>JAEZKD010000301.1 GCA_023415655.1 Bacillota bacterium
CAAATCACCACCATACACTTCAATGATTGGATAAACAACACCATTGAATTCTATGGTATTATCGTTATTGATCGTAACTTGACTGTTAGAATTGTGTTTGTTAGGATCTTTTGTATCATTGCTTGCTTCTTGTTCTTGGTTCTCTTGCTCTTGATTTTCTTGTTCTTGATTTTCTTTTTCCTGAGCTTGCTCCTCTTGAACCTGTTGTTCTTGATTTTGCTGCTCATCCTCTACTTGTTGGGTATCTTCCTGAGCTTGATCACTATTCTCTGGTTTTAAAGTAGCCTCACTCGTTGGAGCTATTGTTACTTGAGTAGAAGGATTCACATCGGAATAGCTTTTATTTTCCTCGTTACTTGAAAAAATGGAACCAAGAATCAATAACCCTAAAATTATCCCTATCCATTTCTTTTTTGACTTTTTTGTCTTTGACATCATGATTACTCCTTAGTTGATATCGTTTTATCGAAAGTACCTTAATATCTTGTAGATAACCAAACGATAATCTTTTCCTTATAAGACAAGAAAACTTTCTGTTTGATTGACCACATCAAGGTGGTCCAGACCTAGAAAGGACTGGACATATGTGTTTCATTATAAAAAGTTGCTTAAAATAAATCAATAGTGAATTTTAGTTAACAAAACGGTTGATTTCTATTTTTTCTGATACAATTCAAATTTTCTCTTACCAATCAATTGTCTTTCTAATCTTTGATAACGATCGGTTTGTATCTTTTGTTTTTTATCCATACAGACACAAAGAATGGTGTCTCTCCCACACACCTTACATAAGGCATCCATCATTTGATTGATATCTAAGCTACTATCCTTCCCCTCACTCCCTTCCTTCCATTGAACGAGGTTGCCATACGGTACATCGGTGATGATAATATCTGGGATAAAAGGAAGGTTAGTCACCTCAAGAACATTCTGAGGAAAGACACTGGTTGTTATCTCTTTTGTCAATCCTTGTTCCAATTTCTCCATGCTTTGTAATGCTTCTTTATGTGAGGATTTCCCGTGTTTTTCATAAAGTGTTTCTAGTTCAGTTCTTCGTTTGTTTCTACCTTCTTCACCTAATAAACTGAGATTATCTTTTGCTAATTGGATACTTTCTAGATTGATATCACTTCCATAAATTTTTGAAATAGTTTCATTCTTTACGAATCCCAATACTGTTAGCATATAGCCCCCACCACAGCAACAATCGTATAGAGTAATCTCTGACTTCTTATTCGAATATTGCAGACATCGTTCAAAGAGCTCTAATGCTAGACGGACTGGAAAGGTAGGTGCCCCACCTACATGATATAATACTCTTCCACTAGCGAAATCTTCATAGTTATCATTACTTGCATACTTATATTCCATTACTACTCTCCAAAATAAAGATATCTTTGTCTTGTTGCCTCATAAAACATTACAGTTGCTGCACACCCAACATTAAAGGAACTAGCATAAGAGGTTTTAGCCATCGGTATGGTTGCTAAAATATCGCAACAATCTTTGAAAGTGTTACATAACCCATCCGTTTCATTGCCTATCATAAATAAAACAGGACCAGACAAATCCAAATCATAGATTGGGTGTTCTTTATGGGCAGTAGTTCCCACTGCTTGAAATTTTGGATAGCAACGTTTCATATGTTCGATAAAATCCAAGACTTTTTGAGTTTCAGGTACTCTCACAATTTGCATATTGAAAAAAGAACCCATCGAAGAGATTACTACATCGGGGTCATATAAGTCAACTGCATGTCCTGTAATTATTAAGCATTCGACTCCAAGAGCATCACAGGAACGAATGATCGTACCGAGATTCCCTTTGTTCGAAGGTCGGTCAAATAGTGCAATCATTGGATTGTTAGATAATTTTATAGTTTCAAGATTGTCATCATGCATACGAATGATTGCAATCAATTCGGAAGTATCTTCTTTCCCACTCAGCTCATTCATCAATACTGCACTTAGGATATAGTTTGATTCTGTGGTCGTATTGCTCAGAACCGTTTTGGCCCAGTCAGATAAGGTTTTCTCATCCGTATAGAGAAAAGATTGGATTTTCCAACCATTCTTGATTGCTTCATTGATGTTACGAACCCCTTCTACAAGAAATTCTTGATATTTATATCGTTTATTACGGTTGTTTTTTAAAACCTCGAATTTCTGATAGGTAGCATTTTTTGTCATAATTGTTTCTGTTTTCATATGATTTTCCTTTCGTTTGGCACTCATTCTTTCCTCATCTGTAGATCTCCCTAATATTGTCATCAGTGTTATATAACTATAATACATAAGGTAAAAGATAGCAATTTCATTTAATACTAATCTATATTATCTTCATGCCTTCTCTTAGATTTACTGGTATTACGATTCCTTCCTTCGTAATTAAAAAAGTTTAAAAGTCATGAATAATACTTTCTGATTCGGTTTATAATATTACTGTAAAACCAATATAGAATGTAGGAGGAAGCAATGATGTATAATCAAAGTAACCAAAGCATTCAATCTCTAGAGGCTTACGAAGGCAGCGATGTTGGAGATGAGCCAACAGACAGGTAAGGCTGATAGGACTTAATTGGCTTATCAGCCGGTAAGGTTTTTACAAAAAAGAAAGAACTACGTATTTTCATAGAAATATGAGAAAACGCAGTTCTTTTCTTTTTACCGATATCTCTCGAATTTTTTAAAACGAGTTCCTTGAAAGGTTAATTTTCCATTGTCACCTTCTACGAGATAACCAAACTCATCAGCTGGTATACTTAACTCCATTCGATCACCACTCTCTACTTCAAAGGTTGCATAATAGGATGTAGATGAGCTCGATATCGAATGAGAATTACTGCTTCTATGATGATGGATATCACTACGTTTGGCGACTACTTTCGCATTTACGATGAGTACTGGTGAGTGATTGTTCTTATTCCACTGAAGAATTCCTTTGATAATTACTACAAGGATGATTCCAAAGATTAGGAAGAAGAAGATAAAAAAAACTGAAAAAAAACCTGGGAAACCAAAGCTTGATTCTCCAAAATCAGAATTGAATCCGACCATACTAATAAAAACCTCCTATTAATCATTATGTATCATTTACATCAGTATGTAACTAATTTATATGTAAGTTACTTTTTCCTTTAGTTTGATCATTGTTTCTTCCGTTAGACTAATTGCTCTTAGATAATTCGTGATACTACCATAGCTTTGATGAAAACGTTGTAAAAATTGTTCCATGTATTCAGGTTTTGACTGTCCTGCATACGCAGGTAAATCAGGATTATCTCTTCTTAATCGTTCGATGATCTTCTTAATAAAAGTATAGGAAACCTGATAATCCGCTATGATATCTTCTTCTTTACAATCTGCCAATAAGTATAATATCGCTGCAATCACACCGGTGCGGTCCTTGCCCGCTGTGCAATGAAATAAAGTAGCGTGATCGGAATGTGCTAATATTTCTAATATTGGCTGCATTGCCATTTCATTTTGAACAAATTGAAGATAGGATTCTGGAATGGCTTCTTCACTTTCTGGTAAGGAGCCAGTTCCAAGGCTGATATTATAACATGTAAAACGTTTGTCCGTTGTCAAAGAACTATATCTGCGTTCAGATTCATCCGGATAACGCAGATCAATTACAGTTCTAACACCAAGATGATATATCTGATCAATCTCCTCTTTCGTTAAATTAATTGGTGCATCGCTTCGAAAGAATACTCCATCAGGGAAGAATCCAGTTGCACTTGGACACCCCCCCAAATCTCTAAAATTATAACAATGCATCATCTCATATCTCTTCATTCTTTTCTCCTATATGTAATCTTAAAAATACGAAACAAGATACTAACATTTACATTGTACTATAATTTGGTAAAGGTTTCAAATTAAATTGTTTTCAATCTAATATTATATGTATGAGATATTTCTTTTGTTCAATGAATTTGCAGAAAATACCAATATCCTTTTTAAGGCATAAGATAAAATTTTCTTATGCCTTAAAAGTAGACGATTTCTTCTAACATCAACAAAATTAATTTACTTCTTTTCCCCTCTGCTAACTGACCTATTCAATGTCTCTTATGACTTCAATAATATCTGCTTCGGTTGCTTCTTCGATATATGCGATGATTTTATCTAAGGAACTGTCCCCCATCTGATGGTTTGCAACTATGGTGACCACTCCTATTACGATGGTTTGATGAACGTCTTGAGCATCAATCTCAGCTACGGAAACATTGAATTGATTTCGTAATTTTGCTAACAGACTTTTTACAATCATTCGTTTTTCTTTCAAAGAATGTACCCAAGGAGCATATAATTTAATTTGAAGTGATGCAAAAAACATATTTTAACCTTTCTAGCTAAGCTTATCACGTATTTTCGTAGGTAAATATAAGATAGCATACCCCATTTTTTCTGTTCTAAAAGCAATTCGTTCAAGTAGTTTCATAGGGGAATTCATGAATTGCTTTGGACTGAAATTCCTTAAGTATTGTAATCTTATCCTCTGAATCAAATTCCATAATAGTAACACCATCAAAACCATCGATGCAAGATTCATAATTACATTCAAAATACCACTCAGTCACTACAGTTTGATTACATACAAGGATTCTCTTGATATCCCAACAAAGTACGGTAGATTTTTGATTCCAATCATCGAACCATTGAATGATTTGATCTATGCCATGATATTCAGGTCCATAGCACTCAACATAAACAATGTCAGTATGAAAAATTTCATTTAGCTTGGTACGATCTTTGGTAAGCCACATATTAAAATAAGCACGAACAATATCTTCGTATCGTTTCATAATTCCTCCTACTGAATGGATTATAAAGTTTTGTTCAAATCATGCATAATCATGCTATTTTTTTGTATGTTAAAATAGAAAATCAATTAGTTTCATACGATTTTGTTCTTTCACTACTGCGATGCATTGACTTGGAAGCTGCTGATTTGGTTCTAAATCATTGCACAATAGAATCGAATCCATCCCAATGGAAGCTGCACCCATCACATCGCAGCCTATACTATCTCCAATCATCACCCAATCATTTCGGTCTAAGCTCTCCACGTGGTTTTGAAATAATAAATTGAAAAATGAAGGATCTGGCTTCATACACCCATGTTCAGAGGAAATTATAATGCGATCAAAATATTCCTCTAGATGAAACATGAAGAGCTCAGGTCTTGTAAAACAACTTTGTGCATTACTCAGTAAATACACATTACAATTACTCTCATGAAGTAAAGCGAGTAAATTAATAACTCCGTCATATAACCTTATGTATTCTCTCGAAATGCATCGGAATTGATAGCCAATTTGACTTAGCTTCTCTCTTGATAATGGATGTCCCTGTTCACGAAAGATTTGATCAAAAACATCAAGAATCTCAATTTCAGGTTCGATATAGATGGATGGTTTTTCTCGATATATTTTATCATAAGAAAAAAATAGATCACGAAGTGTTTTCATATTGCAATCTATATTAAAGGTTCGTAGATATTCAGCAAATAAACTCCAGGTTTGATCACTATGTTCATCCGTATGGATATCAATTAAAGTACCGTATAAATCAAAAACGATATTCTTGTACTTCATGTACTTTTCTCCTAACTTAGTTTATAATGATTGTATAAAATATTCTGAGGTAATGATTTTTCCTGTTTCACGGACTTTTTCAGGGGTTTCTAATGCACAAACGTATTCTGCATTGGCTTCATGAAAGGCGTTGGAAGTTCGACTATACTTTTGAAAAATATCGTAAATATCCGAAGTATTCTCTACGATTTCACCCTCAGTATCATAAAAGTTACAAGATGAAATATGATTTGGATCTCCGCAGATAATACCAACCACACCGATACCAAAATGATGATGGCATATGCGACGAATCTTTCTAGGTGCTAGCTGTGTTTTATGATATGCAGTGTCAAATACAAGATAATCGTTCCCATTTAAGCGATATTTAAAAAATATATATTCCATTGATGTGACCTTCCTTTATTAGTTGATGTTTATCCGAATCCTTGCCACTTATTAAAAGCGCAATCCAATGTAAACTTCGTATCTTCTTCTAATACTATGATATGAAACATAAATTGAAATGGAAATAGCAGAATATGCTTGTTGTATTGCAAAACCTGCTCTCGTTTCATTGCTATAAACTTAAACTATTCATTACAACCATTCAGAGGAGATGTTATGCAAAACAATCAAGTTTCCAAACGCGGATATTTAAATGACAATTTTCGTATTTTTATTCTAAAGGATACGAAAACACAACCAATATCTTATCATTATCATGAATTCTATAAAGTAATCCTATTTTTATCCGGTGATGTTACTTATATGGTGGAGGGAAGGTCGTATCAGCTCGCACCATGGGACATTTTGATTGTCGGGCATCACCAGATTCATCGCTCAATTATAAGAAAGGGAGCAGTTTATGAGCGTATCATTTTATGGATCAATCGTGACTTCTTAGAACAAGAAATTCTACCAGATACAAAGCTCAATCAATGCTTTGAATTGGTTCAGGTCCAAAGAAACCATCTATTACGGGCAGGGAAACAAGAGCGAATTCATTTCCTAGCTCTATTAAATGAACTAAAAAATACAATAGACTCCAAAGAATATGGAGCCTCCTTGTATTCTATGACGTTATTTTGGCAAGTAATGATTTCTCTGAACCGAATCGCATTAACCACCAAACCAAAAGCAACTGCTGCCAGAGTCCAAACCAATCAGACAGTTGATTTACTCATTGACTACATTCATCGTAATTTATCGAAGGACTTAAGCATTGAAGCCATATCCAAAGAATTATTTTTAAGTCCCTCGTATCTAATGCATCAATTCAAAGAAACGACTGGTACCTCCTTACATGCTTATATCACCAAAAAACGATTAGCATACGCGATTGAATTAATACGTAATGGAGTATTAGCAACCGTTGCGAGCAATCAAAGTGGATTTTTAGACTACTCCACCTTTCTTCGGAACTTTCGTAAGGTGTATCATTGTACACCAACGGAATATTTACTTGGTACGCAAAAACACTATCCATTCCCAGAGCATGAAATTCGTGAGTAATTATCTAAGACATGTAATCTGCGAATGACACCGTGTCTGTGAGTGACTCTTATCTGTGAATGACTTATTATATGTGAATGACTTATTATCGGATAGCTTCTTATATGTGAAAGACATTCGGATGCAATATGTCCGTATACATCACATAGTCATTCTTTTTTGGAGTCACTTGTTTTTGAGTGAATAAATCAGTCACAGTTACAAATTCATATCCTTCCTCCAATAATTTTGGAATGATAAGATCCAGTGCATCCACTGTAGCCTGATTATGCTCCATATCATGTAGTAAAAAAATGGCTCCATCACACGCTTGTTCAATAATTCTTCGTGCACGTTCGCTACATGGTACCTGTGGCTCCCAGTCGAGCGCACCAAACCCTACGATGAATGGTAAATCAATGGTCTCAAACATCATTTGATTTACTGATATGTATGGAGGACGGAAAAAAGTCGGATTCACTCCTACTGAGTCATAAATTTTTTTCGTGGTTACATTGACTTCTTCTATCATTTCTTCCTTGGTCAACTTTGTAAAATCAGGATGCGTGTTGGAATGGTTTTGGATGTCACATCCTAGTTCTACTGCTTGTTGCAAAAGATACTTCGTAGAATCTTTGATTTGTTCTCCAATCACAAAAAATGAGGCTACGACTTGATATTTTTTTAATTTTTCTAATACTTGATCGGTAATCCCAATACAAGGTCCGTCATCAAAGGTTAATGCTACTTGCTTCATAGGTCTATCTCCCATCTTAGATTCATATTTGTTAGCTTTATTATAATCCACCTTGACTTGTAAGAAAAGGAAAAAATATGGATTCTCATTTATATAAGTATGGATTTACTTATATTAAAAAAGCTGTGCTATGTTTTTCATTTCAAACACTTCCTTCTATCATGGTAGCAGTCGTAAAAGCTAACATAAGCGATAGAAAGAGTTTGAACATCCAATTCATAGGACAGCTTTTCTTTCTTATTTTGTAGAGCCAAGTATCATCAAACTTGCAAGTGTCATATAGGTCTGCACCTGCAGGTTTGGCTTTCGGATCTTTTTTAGTATCAAATCTCCTGCTTGTTTCCCCATATCATAGACATCGATATCAACGGTTGTCATCTTAGGGTTCGTGATGTGAGTAAATGGATACGCATCAAAGGTAATCAAACCAATCTCCTTTGGTATGTTTTTCCCTTGGTGCAATAGTTCTGTGATGGCACCATAAGCGAGGTGATTATTGGCACAGACGATTGCATCTGGAGGTTGCGCAGAGCTTAGTATCCTTTGAGTTAATAATTGTCCTTGTTCAATCAAAGATTCACCAAAGGCAACGTTTGATTCCACGAATTTCATTCGTTTATGCGTCATTACATTCAAATAACCTTGATAACGATTCATTGAGCCAAGATCACTTTTTAATCCTCCAAGAAAGCCAATTCGCTTATAGCCACGTTCAATTAAATAGGTGGTAGCCATTTCGCCAGATAAGATATTGTTGTTATCAATCCAACAAAGCTGTGTCCGATAATCTGGACACCCAAGTACAATGTGAGGAAACTGTTCTTTTAAAATCACACGTTCGAGTTCTTTATTGACAATCGAGATATGCAGTACTAGCCCATCGATACTCTTTTGTGCAATCATATCACCAAGCAAATCCATACAGTTTTCTTTGGTCACACTGATGACATTGAGGGAGTAATTTTTATTCTGTAGCACCTTTTGCAATCCTATCATAATTTCAAAGATATGTGGGGTTTCAAACACACAGTTTTTATTCAGTTCGGTAGCAAATACAACCGTTCGTGTGGATTGTCTCGCAAAGTTTTGAGCTCGCACATTTGGATGATAATCCAACTCCTCAATGACCTTATGAATTCGGTTGCAGGTTTCTTCTGAGATGGTTGGTACATGATTTAACACCTTAGATACTGTGGTTGCTGAAACTCCTGCTGCTTTTGCTACATCACGGATCGTAACTGCCATAAAAATACCCCCTTCTTACATTTTATCAATTGCTTTCCTAATAAGACTGTCCTTGTAAGACTATAATGATCAAGTTATTCTTGTAGTGCGATAATTGCAAAGCCATAATCACTTAACCTATATTCCTGTAAGCCATCTTCATATAATACGCTTCCTGACTCTTTGATGGCTGTTATAACAGTTTCTTCTAACACATCAGTCAGTTCAACCGCTGTTGCTTGTGGATTGAGTAAAACAAGAATTCTATCGTTTCCTAACGTTCTAGCAAAGCCATAAAATCTCGAGTTTGATTTAGCAGATAGGGTGATAAAGTCCCCTGTCTTAATTGCCTCATGTTCTTTTCGAAGCCTAATTAAGGTCTGATACAAAAGAAAATACTCTTGTGAGGTAGAAAACTGCATCGGTCTTCGATAATCCAATTCTTCAATTCCTAAAAATCCTTGTTCATCCCCATAAAAGATCGAAGGAATGCCAGGAAACATCATTTGAAATACCACAGCGAGTTGAAATCTTTTCCTATCTCCCTGACACAACGAATAAAATCGAGACACATCATGACTATCTAATAGATTTAATTGGCCATAGGTTAAGCTTTTGCGATACCGAATCCTCATATTTGTGACTCTAGCATCGAATTGTTTCGCATCTAGTTCTTCTTGTGCAAAAAAATAATTACAGTGTTTTCTAAAATCATAATTCATCGTTGAATCAAATTCCGAACCATCCAGCCAATGGCCAGCAGACTCCCAAACCTCACCGATGATAAAGCAATCGGGTTTGACTGCCTTTGTTACTTTTCGAAATTCACGCCAGAAATTATCATCGACTTCACTGGCGACATCCAAACGCCAACCATCAATATCAAATTCTGTCAGCCAATAGGTAGCTACTTTAAGTAGATAGTCCATTACTTCTGGATTCGAAGTATTTAGCTTTGGCATCAGGCGTTCATAAGCAAAGCATTCATAGGTTGGGATCTCTTCCATCGTTTCTGGTTTCACCACTGGAAATTCCAATCGATAAAACCAATCTTTATACTTTGACTTCTCCTGATGTTGTATCACGTCCTCAAAGGCAAAGAAGTTCCAGCCACAATGATTAAAGACTCCATCAATCATAACACGTATTCCGTGTTCGTGCATTGTGCTTACCATCGTCTTAAACTCTTCATTCGTGCCAAAGCAGGGATCGACATGAAAATAGTCAATCGTATCGTATTTATGATATTCTCCTGCGACAAAGATTGGATTGATGTAGATGCAGTTAACTCCAAGTTCACAAAGATAATCGACATTCTCTGTAATCCCTTGTATCGTTCCGCCTAAACGGCTGTTGGTCGTCAACGTTTGATAAGTACGTGTCACAGGTTTCTCACTAATATAACCCTTTGAAGTAGCAAAGCTATCCGGAAAGATATTGTAGATTACCGAATCAGTAACCCATTCTGGCAATCTAGCAATATCTTCGATCCGGTTAAAAGGGAGTTTATAGTATTCAGAACGGTCATCGACTAATTCTGCCCGGATGAAGTCGGCATAATAATAGATGGTCTCCGTTCCATCAGATAACTCAAAATAATAATAAATTCTATGATATAAGCTTTCAAAGTCGGCTTCGTAATAATCAAAGCATTCATCCGAAGCGACAATTTGCATTGGGACCGCCGTAAAAAGAATTGGCGTTTGTCGACATGCAGTATCACCATAGTACAAGGTACAGGAGGTTAAATCCCCTTTTGCAACACGTAGTCGTATTACAAGGCGAGTTTCACTGATACCGTGTGCATAATTCGACATTGGAATATGTAAAATTGCTGATTTGTTCATACTAACCTCTTTCTCTACCTTGTTTCCTATCTCAGCCCTTCATTCCACCTACCGTCAAGCCAGATACCATATGTTTTTGAGCAATTAAAAATAGAATTAACACTGGAATCGAGATAACGATCGAGGCAGCTGCAAATACTGGCCAATTACCAGAAGTCTCAGTTGCTTGTAAGGAGTAAAGACCAACAGCTAATGTATAATTGTCAGCTCCAGTCATAAAGGTAGTTGCGTATATATATTCATTCCAAACGTAAATAAAAATCATAACCGAAGTAACAATGATCGATGGTTTTGCCAACGGCATCACAATTTTGGTTGTAATTTGAACATCATTTGCTCCATCAATTTTTGCTGCTTCTTCCATTCCTTGTGGAATTGTATCAAAGTACCCCTTCATGTTCCACAATCCAAAGATAGCCATCGTTCCAGTATAAACGATAATCAAACCTAGCTTTGAGCTACTCAATCCAAGTGGTTGTAACAAACGATAGATAGCAAACATGGAAAGAATGGTTGGAAAAGCGTTCAATAACAGTAACAGATATAAAATCACCTTTCTACCACGAAAACGAAAACGGGAAAAAGCATAGGCTGCTGGTATTGAGATACTCAAAGAAATAATCAAAGTAGTAATTGCTAAAAAGACGCTATTTTTCAGCCACAATAACACAGGTTGATCTTTGACAATTGCGATATAATTCTTTAAGGTAAAATTCTTAGGAAAGAACGAAAAATTGCTATCCAATAAACTATTCTGCGAGTTTAAAGAGACAGAAAAAGCATATAGTATTGGTAATAATGCTATGAAACAGCACAAAAGAAAGAAGGTATGAAGTAAAAGCTTGATTGCTATGTCTTTGGTTTGTTTCTTATGCTTCATCTACTTATACCTCCTCTTTCATTTGTTTTCTCATTATCATTGTAAATAGAATTAAAATTACAAAGATTAAGATTGAAATTGCTGCACTAAACCCGTAGTTGTTCGTAACGAAAGCATTCTCATACGCATACGTTAGAATTGTATGCGTATTTGCTCCTGTTTTGGAACCATTTTGCTGTGTCAGTAAATAAACGACGTCAAACTGCTTGAAGGTTGTGAAGGTTGTAATTATAATCGATGGTAAAATGACTGGACGAATCAAAGGAAGGGTAATCATCATCGTCTGCCTAAATTTACTTGCTCCATTTAATTTGGCACACTCATAATAGCTTGTATCTACGCTTTGTAGTGCGCCATCCATAATCATAATCATAAATGGTAGTGCTAACCAAAGATTTACCACGAGGCAGCAGATAAATGCTAAGCCGTCATTGGATAACCAAACCCTTGATTCTAGCCCTAATTTCTCTAACCACTGATTCAGTAAGCCAAATCGCGAATTAAAAATACCAGTTTTCCAAAGTAAAATTGAAACATAGCCTGGCATTGCCCAAGGAAACATTAATACTGTTTTATAGAAAGAACGAAATCTTAATTTCTTACTATTTAATAAACTTGCTAGGAAAAAAGCGATGACCAATTGCAGCACCATATTAATAACAGTCCATAAAAGCGTTCGAAGCAATGCGCTCATAAACCCAGAATCCATAGCAAACAAGGCTGTTTTATAGTTTTTAAAACCGATGAGCTTAAAATCAAACCAATGATATACGTTCATATTCGTTAATGATATGTAACCAGTATAAAGAATTGGAAACAACACGATGAGACCAATCAAAATAAGCGAAGGTGCGGAGTATACATAAGGTAGCCATTGTTTCTTTTTGTTCTGATTCTTCTGCTTTTTTTTCATAGATTATCCCATCCTTTACTTCTTCTATTTCATTGCATTGATCAATGCAATTGCTTTTTCTTGAGCACTCTTTGTAGCAGCTGTAACATCCTCATCCTTCATATTCACGGAGACTAATAGATTCCCTGTCACAACAAACATAACATCCATCTCTGGGATATTTGGCATTGGAATCGCAGATTCTGCGGTTTGTTTCATCATCATAATCATCTGATCTTGTGCGATTTCAGGATCTTCATAAGATAAGGAGTTGGCTGGCGCACACCCACTGACCTTAGCCATGTCAATACCTACTTGTGGATTTGACAAACACTCTAAGACCTTTGTGACTGCTTCTTTTTTCCCTTCTGCTGCTACTTTTAATACATGAACTCCTTGTACGCCTGAATATGGAGACAAAGGAAGTCCTGTTTCATTGACCGTAGGCATTGCTGCAAAGCCTAAGTCAATCCCTGCTTCTCTTGCCGTTGGAACAAGCCATGGACCACCGATCGTAGAATTAGCAAAGCCTTCTAGGAATAAGGTATTCACCGTAGAATATTCACTTTCCCCTGGCATAAACTCTAAGAACTTCTTATGATATTGTAATGCTTTATTCACTTCGATCGAATCAAGCTTAGAATTTCCTGTTTCATCAATTAAGCTACCACCAAAACCGTGAATCCAAGGGACACTATAATAAGCCGTGCTATGCTGCTCCACAAAACCGTAGGAACCATTCGCAGTATGAGCTTGCATATAGGAATACAAGTCTTCGGTAGTTGTTGGAACCTCAGCTTCGGTCATCAGCGCTTTATTGTACATAAATAATAAGGTTTCATAATAGATTGGTAACTGATATAAGGTCCCATGATAGGATGCCGCTGCTAAGGTATTGTCTAAATATTGATTTAAAGTATCTTCCTCTAAAAAGTCTGTAATTGGGGCTAAAATTCCCATCTCTGCATAAACACCAATCTTATCATGGGCAAAGAAATATAGATCTGGTGCTGCATTTTTATCATTGCCTACCATTTTTAATGCATCCGTTAAACCGTTCTTCTTTTCTAGCTTAACGATAATTTCAGGAGCTAAGGTATCCAGAGCGGTTTGCATTACGTTAGCAACTTCATCTTCTTTGTCATGCCAGATTGTGATTGTAACAGATTCTGCTTTATCCTCCGTTTGCTTGCTACATCCGGCAAAGGATAGTGTTATTAATATAAGTACCATCCAGATTACGATTGTTTTTTTCATACGAGACTCCATTCTGCA
>JAEZKD010000026.1 GCA_023415655.1 Bacillota bacterium
CTGCTCCGTTAGTTCCTTTGATACTGCAGATTCATACATAAAAGTAATGCCAATATCCTCTTTTACCATCTCTTTGATCACATTCATATTCCCAATGGTTGCAGTCCATTCCCAATCCTTGATGGAACTGTGATAAAGAGAAAGTGCTCTTTCTAGTACCTCTCTTGTTCCAGAACCCTCTTCCCGTAAAATCAGACGATTGGAATAAAGCTCTGGCAAGGAAACCTCTGTCTTTGCCAATGGATGCTTTGGACTACAGACACCAAGAAAATTATCCTCATAAAAAGGAATCACCTCATAGGCCTCCTTTGTATAATACCCTTCCAAGAAGGCAAAATCAATTTTTCCTTTCTTTAATTGCTCTAAGAGATTCCATGTATTATCTACCTGCATATGGAGCTGAACTTGAGGATACTCCTTTAAGTAATCAATGATCAATGGAGGAAATACAAATTCGCCAAGTGTCAGCGTTGCACCAAATGCAACTTTTGTCTTTTGTTGAATGCTTTCTCCAATCAATTCCTTCATCTTTTGTTGATTTACCTTCATAGCAATTGCATAATGGTATAATTCTTCCGCTTGTCTTGTTAAGAGTAGCTTCTTTCCCTCATAATAGAACAATTTACAACTATAATATTGCTCCAATGCTTTGATCTGTTGTGTTACGGCTGGCTGTGTAATAAAAAGATTCTCAGCAGCCTTTGTTAAGTTTTTCTGTTCACACACCTCTAAAAAGGTTGTAATCTTATGATCTAACATGTTATCCTCATATATAAATAAAATTTATCCTACTATAAATAATAATAATTTGCGCTTATTATAAATGATTGCTAACATAATAGCAACATATAAACTAACATAAGAGGAGTCATTATGAAGTATAAAAACTATGTATTCGGTATTAGCATTACCCTAATTCTTGCAGTGCTATCTAAGCTACTTAGTAGTCTTATTCCTTATGATTTAATTAGTGCTGGGGTTTTTGCAATGCTCCTTGGTATGCTCTTACATCCACTGATAAAAAAAATGAAGCATGTTCAAGAAGGAATCAACTTTGTATCTAAAAAAGTGTTAAGAGCCTCCATTGTTTTTATGGGAGCAACCCTAAGCTTTTCTCAGGTGTTTCATGTCGGAAAACACTCTTTGATCGTTATGCTCTTTACATTGATTACCGCTTTTGGTTTTGGTAATCTCTTTGGACGTTTATTTAAGATGAACTGGAAGCTTTCTAACCTTATTTCAGCAGGTACTGGAATCTGTGGTGGTTCTGCCATAGCGGCCATCTCACCAACCATCGAAGCTGACGATACCGATGTTGCATATGCGATTTCAGCAACCTTTATCTTTGATATCATAATGGTAATTCTATTCCCACTGATGGGGCATTATTTACAGATGACTGATTTGGGCTATGGATTATGGACAGGAACTGCGGTCAACGATACTTCTTCCGTTGTCGCTGCTGGCTATGCTTTTTCTGATGCTGCTGGGAATTATGCAGTCATCGTCAAATTAACAAGAACCTTATCCATCGTACCAATTGTCTTAGTTTTTTCCTATGTGAATCAATGGATGAAAGCAAAACAGAACACAAGTGGTACACGAGTTAAAGTGAAGTTAGGAAAGATCTTTCCATGGTTTATCTTAATGTTTTTAGGAATGGTTGCACTAAGAAGCACGAATCTCATCTCAGTAGATGTCGGTAATAATCTTTCTACAATCAGCAAATTCTGTATGGTTATGTCCTTAGGTGCCATCGGTCTGAAAACTGATTTTAAGAAAGTAGCAAAGAGTGGATTTCAACCAATGCTCCATGGATTTCTCATCTCTACCCTTGTCGTAGTCGTTTCTTTCCTTGTTCAATTGGTCATGCAACAAGTTTAGTTAAACTTTATATCATCATGCTCTCTTATAACAATTCAATTATCTTGTATAAGAGGGCATTTTCGTTCTTATCCTTCAAAAACTACTAACTGAAAGGACCAAGGATGATACCAAAAGAATATAAACCAAGAATTAGATTGAATTCTTACAGGTACCAGTCATCATAAATTCATTTAAATTATCCAAGGTATACCCAATCATATTGGTCACTGCTTCGTCCGTATAGAAAGCAGTATGTGAGGTAAATAACACTTGATCCATCCCAAGCAATTCTTCTAATACCTCATCCTTAATTGTACCATCCTTAAACTCTTGTTTACGTAAGACGGATTCATTTTCATAAACATCCAATCCAAACCCACCAATCTTACCAGTTTTCAAGCCCTCCAATACTGCTCTGGTATCCACTAACCCACCTCTTGCTGTATTAATGAGTATAACCCCTTCTTTCATCTTTTCAATCGTTTCTGAATTGATCATATGAAAATTGCTTTCAATTAAAGGGCAATGCAAAACGATAATATCGCTTACTTTTAATAGCTCTTCCAATGAAGTATAAGTTACATATGACGAAACTTCCTCATTCTCATAGATGTCATAAGCTAAGATTCTTGGTTGAAAGCCTGAAAGATTCTGAATCGTCATCCTCCCAATCCGACCTGTTCCTATCACACCAACCGTTAAATCTCTTAATTCCTTAGAACGCATGGAATCTATCTTGAAATTGCGTGCATGAATTCGATTCATTTGTAATTTTAATTTACGTAAGACTGCTAAAATCATCATTACCGTATGTTCTGAAATAGCACTTGGAGAATAGGATGGGACATACGCAGCCAATAGACCATGCCGTTTTATTGCATGTATATCTAGATGATCCTTTCCTGCTGCTCTTGTTAAAACATACTTCACACCATTCTCTTTTAACATCGCTGCTACTTGTTCTGTAATCTGACAAGATACTATAATAATGATTGCTTCATAACCTTTTGTCATTGCAATGTTATCTAATGTTAAGATTTCTCTAGTAAAATCAATATCATAACCATAGTGTTGATTGCATTGCTGATAGATGATCGATTCATCCATTCTATGACCAAAAACTAATATTTTCATATTGTGTGATTCCTCCTTTTTTCGGGGATAATGAACATCAAGGGAATTTCATGATAGAACAAATTGTGCTTTGCACACTCTGAGTGTACATTGTTGCCCTGTTTTTTAGATCATTTTTAATTCAAAGGAAACGCAGTTTCCTTTGAACTAAAAAAGTGCTTTGGATTCCACAATACCCATCGCACTTTATTCTATCATTTTAAAAAGTTTCTATCGTTAATTCTATAAATTCTGTATCTTATAATTTATTCTTTCATTTTTATTATTTAATTCTTTGCAAATTCCTTTTCAATGACTTCCTTTTCTATAATCGAAACAATTCTTTCCATGGATTCCTTAAATTCTTCCTCCGAGGAATTTTTAAAGACAAGCAAATCATCGATTACCTCTGGTTTATCAAGGGAGGTTGGTATCGAAAAATTACAACCAGCAATATATTCTTCCCAATGGTTTAACTTCCAAGTATCACGATCAGAATTACGAGCTATCATTCTTTGCCTACAAACCTCAATTGTTGTTTCAACCCATACAACGACAAGAGAAGCTCCTTTGTTTGCCAACTGCTCTTTGAGTCGATTCATATAAGCTACATCACGAACTTCTCGCGTAAATGGAGCATTAATTAATACAATATCATCATATTCAATTGCTTCCATCGCTAATCCAACAATGGCTTCATACTCGTAATCTCTGATGTTTTCTTCAAAAAAATCAGAACTACGATTATACTCTTGACCAGCTACTTGAAAAATTTGTTTCGATAGGCAAATTAGCGTATCCTTATCCAAATATACAACATGCTTCAGATGCTTTGCCAGCTCCTTTGAAACATAGGTCTTACCACAAGCAGGTGGAGATGTCACTAATATTAACTTTTTCACACTCATTCCTCCAATTATCTTTATTTAAACTCTTATAAGTTGGCAGTTCTCATAGTTTCTCTCAGGTCACTTGTATATTTCTTTACCTATCTTACGTTCAATCATAGTTTATACTAGTAAATCATTGAATTCAAGAATATCTTTTCCAGTAATTAGATAATCACCTTACTTCTTCTTTCATAAATCACGGTATCTCGCCATATGCCATAACGATCCTTAGCAATCATCTCACGTTTCCCAATCAAACGAAAGCCACAGGACTCATGCAGTCGCCGACTTCCTTCATTCTCTACAAATATCGAGGAATAAATCGTCCAGAATCCTTCTGCTTCCGAGGCCTCAATTACCTTTAGCATAAGCATTTTCCCAATTCCCTGATTCTGATAAGCATCATCCAGATAAATACTAACTTCTACAACACCACGATATAACTCTCTCGTGGAGGTTGGACTCAATGCAACAAATCCAGCAATCGTATCATCCACAACAGCAACATAACGGCAGCTTTTTACATGAGCTTGATCCCAGCTTTCATAACTTGGACATTCGGTAACAAAGGTTGCTTTATTCGAATCAATCCCCATTTGATAGATTTGTGCAACCCTTGTCCAATCTTCTTCTTTCATTTCTCTAATAATTACACTTTTCATCCAATTTCTCCAATTATAGTTAGTTTCTGTATGATTTTATACCATTATAGTTAATGTTGTAAATACTTTTTCTTCCTTTTTACATGACTTATCTTAGATGTTCATGTATAATAAAACTTACAAAACCATAATTTTACACAACTATCTTTGCCTATGGAATGGAGGATTACGATGTTAAGTACATATTGTTGCCAATGCGGACTTACCGAAACGGTTATTTCAGAAAAGGGTCTGTGCTGGAACTGCCATTCTACCAAAGAAAAAAGCCACTATCGCTATATGGTTCATAGTAGTTCGCTTTTACTGTTTTTTACCATCCTTTTATCAACGCTATTTCTCCTGAATGCACTTCCTACTCTATTATTATTTCATCATTTCAGTGAGAGTTATTCTACCAATCAATACATACGAGTTGGAGCTGAATTGCTATTTTTTTCAATTTACCTTATATGTAAATTTTCTATTGTGGTAAACCTATGGAAATCACGCTATGTAGGTATTGGTTACAGATATTTGAATATAGCGTCTGAAATTTTACTGTTACTCATCAAATTCAGCTTAATGATTCATTACTTTCAACATACGGTACAATGGGAACTTCAATTGGCTCCATTCACAGAAAGTATCTCCAAGTACACCGATGACTTTCTAAGTTCAGAATATCTTTCCTTTGTACTAGTTTTTCTATTTTTGTTTGCATTACTAAGAGCTATTTTTTGTATCCTTGCCTATTGGTTTAACTACTATTACGAAAGACATTTTCATCTCTTTTACGAGAAACATCCAAATCGTAAGAGAATCAATAACATTGCACGCTGGGAATTATTCTACAAAAAACATCCAGAGCGTTTAAAAAAACACGAAACACTATTTGTAGCCGCCAAGGTTGAGAGTCCTATGTCCAATTGTCAACACCAGTTCAAGCAAGAGATTGCTGCTTATGTATCTGATCCAGAACAACAATTACGATTCGAGACAATCTTTTTATCTAAGGAGGATTCCATCTCTTTATTTTCACATGAGCTTTCTATTTATTACATGTATGTGAAGAATCAACTAGCACAATGGAAAGAAGACAATTTATCCACGGATGCTTATATTAACTCCTTACTGGATGAATTACTTGGCAAATTCAATAGTATCAAAGAACGTTTTAACTATTGTGAAATAGAAAATAAACGTTATTTCGAATTATCCAATCGTATGAAGTTAAATTTAGAAAATCCAAAAGAGTTATTAACAATCAAACGAAATCTAATTACTAACACGATTCAAGAACTCTTTCGAGAAAGTAGTTTATGGACTCAGAAGCAAGCTTCAAAGAAGGAGTTAAATGATACAATAGCAC
>JAEZKD010000046.1 GCA_023415655.1 Bacillota bacterium
CAACTTATGATAGAGGAACAAAATGATATAAAATAATACTTCACATATAAAAAGTATAAGACTGTTAGGAGAAGGAACAATGAAAAAAAGATTATTTGGCATAATGTTATTTTTAAGTCTTACTACATTAGCTATCGCGTGTAGTAAGAAAGGTGATAATGTGTCAAAGGATCATATTAGTAAGAAGGACAATGACAAGGTAATTACGAATCAAGATAAAGCAAAGAACGAGGTTATAAAGGACACTCAAGAACCTGTAACTTTATTGATCGCAGCCGCTGCAAGTATGCAACCATCTCTTGAAGAGTTAAAAGTCGTATTTCAAGACATGTATCCACATATCACAATTGAAAGTACATACGATAGTTCTGGAAAGCTTCAAACTCAGATCGAAGAAGGTCTGGAAGCTGATCTATTTTTATCCGCAGGAATGAAGCAGATGAATGCGCTCAAAGATAATAAATTGGTAGATGAAAGTTCGATCATAGAGTTATTAGAGAATCAAATAGTTCTTATTATTCCAAGTGAAATTAAATCTAAGGTAAGTGGTTTTGATGATATCTTAAATGCAGAACATATAGCAATTGGGGACCCTGCAAGTGTACCAGCAGGCCAATATGCAAAGGAAATATTCGAGTACTTGGGTACTTATGAGAAAGTCGTAGAAAAAGCAAGCCTAGGAACCAATGTAACCGAAGTTTTAAACTGGGTTGCACAGGGAAGTGCAGAGGTTGGTATCGTTTATGCAACGGACGCAGCTACTACAGATAAAGTAACCGTGATTGGTTATGCACCAGAAGTTAGCCTAAAACAACCAGTGATTTATCCAATTGGTATTGTGAGTGGTACCAAGAATCAAGAAGCAGCAGAGCTTTATCTTGAATTTTTACAAAGTAAGGAATGCCAATTAATATTTGAAACGTACGGATTTTTAGTAAAGTAAGAGGATGGTAATATGGATTATTCACCTATTTTGATTTCGCTTAAAACAGCATCAATTAGCATTATTATTACATTTTTTTTGGGACTAGCCATAGGTAAATTAGTTTATGATATGAAAAGTGAAAAAATAAAGATTGTAATCGATGGCTTGTGTACTCTGCCAATGGTACTTCCGCCTACGGTTGCAGGCTTTTTTTTGCTGTATGTATTTGGTGTGAAACGTCCGATTGGTGAATTCTTACTGACACATTATGCAATTAAAATAGCATTTACTTGGTGGGGAACGGTATTGGCAGCAGTGGTTATATCATTTCCTCTTATGTATCGTTCTGCAAGAGGAGCCTTTGAACAGGTAGATGTGAATTTGATCTATGCGGGAAGAACTCTAGGAATGTCAGAATTAAAGATATTTTGGCGTATCACATTACCTAATGCAGCACCGGGAATATTGTCAGGTGCAGTATTAGCCTTTGCTAGAGGGTTAGGGGAATTTGGTGCAACAGCAATGATCGCTGGTAATATCGCTGGGAAAACAAGAACGCTTCCTGTTGCAGTATATTCAGCTGTAGCAGCTGGTGATATGAAGCTTGCATATGAATATGTAATTATATTGGTTATGATCGCTTTTCTTATGATTACCGTTATGAATTTAATCACTACTTATAAAGGAAAAATGAAAGGGATGTAGTTGTTAATTAAGATACACAGCATCCATATAGAATGTTTAGGTGTTCCAACACCAGAAATTAGGTATCGATGAGTTTAATAGTACATATTGAAAAAAAGTTAAAAAATTTCACATTAAAGGTTGATTTTGAATCAAAGGATTCTTGCTTAGGAATACTTGGTGCTTCCGGATGTGGTAAGAGTATGACCTTAAAATGCATTGCTGGTATCGTCACGCCCGACAAAGGTTATATTGCGTTAAATGGAAAGATTTTATTTGATTCTTCTAAAAAAGTTAATCTTACTCCTCAACAAAGGAAAGTCGGATATTTATTTCAAAATTATGCCTTGTTTCCCAACATGACTGTTTATGAGAACATTGGTGTTTCTATCAATGCTCCAAAGAGAGAGAAAGATAGTAAGGTTAGGAAACTGATCGAGAATTATAAACTTCAAGGGTTAGAAGACCAATATCCGAATAAGCTTTCAGGTGGGCAACAACAAAGGGTTGCATTGGCTAGGATGTTGGCATATGAACCAGAATTGCTTTTATTTGACGAACCATTTTCTGCAATGGATAGTTATCTAAAAGAAGAGTTACAGATTCAGCTACATGATTTATTATTGAACTACCATGGAGATTCTATTATCGTTACCCATAGCCGGGATGAAGTGTATCATTTTTGTGATCATATCATTATACTTGATGACGGAAAACTTCTGGAAGGTGGAGAGACTAAAAAAGTCTTCGCCAATCCGAAAAAAGTTCAGACGGCACGACTCACTGGGTGCAAAAATATATCCCGTGTCGAAAAGATATCCAATCATCAAGTTAAGGCCTTAGATTGGAACTATATATTCACGGTGAAAGAGCCAATCCCTAAGGAGCTAACTCATATTGGTATTCGAGCTCATTCTTTGAAACCATGCAATAAACTTTGCAAGGATGAAAATCTTTTACCTTGTAGAATTCATAAGATTACAGAGGCTCCTTTTGAATGGAATGTATTGTTAGAGCTTGAGCCGATCGAATGCAAGAATCCAAAAGAGGTAAGTAATACAACGAAATCGTTACTATGGTGGAAGATTGGTAAGAGCCAAATAAATAGTAGTTTTCAGGAACACATTCCTATGTATTTTACCATCGATTCAGCGGATATATTATTGTTAGAATAATTGCTTTTTCTGGATTTAGGTATAAATTAAGATGTTTCTATGTAATAAAGCAGGAGTGTTTCTTAACTCACTTTGAGAAAAAGATAGGAAAGACTGAGCGATAAGGTGTAAGGGAAGTCATATGGAGGAATACAATGTCTAATAATATATATCGTGAGATTTTAAGTAACACGAATGATGGGAAAAAAGTATGTATGGTTTCCAAGCTACATGGGAAAAATGGAATCTTGGGGACTCATTTACAGAAGCAATTGGAGTTTGAGTCAAATTCGAATCTGATCATAGAGAAATCACTTTCTGAGGGGATCCCTCAATATAGCACTGAGCAGGAACTTCAGTTAGTAGCAGAACCCTTTTATCCAGAAGAACGATTAATTGTGTTAGGAGGAGGTCATATTGCCATTCCTCTTGTAGAATTTGCAGCTAAGACTGGTTTTGTGGTAACGGTTGTTGATGATCGATTAAGTTTTGCTAATTCTCAAAGGTTTCCTTTCGCTAAGAAAGTGATATGTGACAATTTTGAGAATGCAATTAAGGAATTAAAGATCAAAGAAACAGATTATGTTGTGGTCATTACGAGAGGACATAGATATGATAGTACTTGCCTGAAAAGTATATGTGGAGGATTCGAGCCTAGTTATGTAGGGATGATTGGTTCTAAGAAGCGAACTAGAATCGTAAAGGAACAATTACAGGAAGAAGGTTGTGATGTTCATAGATTGAATCGTGTACATACACCAATTGGGTTATCCATTGGTGCAATAACACCGGAAGAAATTGCAATTTCAATTTTAGCAGAATTAATATCACATAAGCGATTAGGTGGTATGGATTCTAATAAGAGAAATTCTTCTGATATCGATTATGATGTATTAGAAGTATTAGCAGATGAGATTGATGTACCTAAGGCAATCATTACAGTAATAAGTACGAAAGGGTCTGTACCAAGAGGTGCTGGTGCTAAAATGCTCGTATATAAGGATGGTACCATTCGAGGTAGTATTGGTGGGGGTTGTAGTGAGGCAGCAGTGATACTTACAGCGAGGCAGATGATTGGAACGAACACCTATCAAGTTGTTGATATTGATCTAACAGGTGATTTGGCTGAAGAGGAAGGTATGGTTTGTGGTGGTATCATGACTGTTTTGATCGAAGATTATAATCCAAGAGTAAATCCATGAGAATGTTAAATTGGTATAGATATTGAAGTTAGAGTCAAAAGATAAGAAATAAGTGTAAAGCTTGAGTAAATTAGATAGTTTGATAGGAGTACATATGGAGAAAGAAATCGTATTTTGTAAGGGTGGTGGTTGTACTGCCAAATTAGGCCCTGAGGTATTACAACATGTTCTGGGAAAGTTAACAAAACATAAAGATCCTAATTTATTGGTTGGTTTTGAAGGTTCTGATGATGCTGCGGTATATCGTCTAACTGAGGATATGGCGATTGTGCAGACTCTGGACTTCTTTCCACCTATGGTTGAGGATCCATACATATTTGGTCAGATTGCAGCTGCCAATGCATTAAGTGATATCTATGCTATGGGAGGTGAAGTAAAAACTGCGTTAAACATTGTATGTTTTCCAGAAAAAATGGATTTAAATATCTTAGGACAAATATTAATCGGTGGTAATGAGAAAGTGATGGAAGCAGGTGGAATTCTAGCAGGTGGACATTCCATTGCTGATGTGGATGTAAAATATGGCTTATCTGTTATGGGTATCATTCACCCAGATAGAATATATAAAAACTCAGGAGTGCAGCTTGGTGACAAGCTTATTCTAACGAAACCATTGGGAGTAGGTATCATTGCTACCGCTAATAGAGTAGGGGAAGCATCGAAGGAAGCAATGGATCAGGCAATTCAATCGATGACTACACTTAATAAATATGCTTCTGAAATCATTAAAAAGTATGAAATCCATGCCTGTACAGATGTTACAGGATTTGGATTATTGGGACATCTACATGAAATGCTTCAAAATGAGTATACAGCAATACTTCAAGGTGCAGCCATTCCATACATACGAGAAGCTTATGATTATGCCAATGAATTCATAATCACAGCTGCTGGGCAGAGAAATCGCAATTTTGTAAAGGAACTGGTTGAATTTAAAAGCCATGATTTTGCACTTGAAGAAATATTGTTTGATCCTCAGACCTCTGGTGGACTTTTAGTTAGTGTGAAAGAGGAAGATGCCAGTGCTTTACTACAAGAGTTAAAAACTTTGGATATGTCATGTAATATCATAGGTGAAATAACTAGATTACAAGACAAAGAGATTATTGTAAGATAAAAGTTCATTGTAAGATAAAGGCTAATTGTAAGATAAAGGTTCATTGTAAGATAAAAGTTCATGTAAGATAAAAGTTCATTATAAAATAAAAGATTATTATAAGATAAAAGTTGAGATCTTCATATAAAAACATGAGGGAGATAATAAGATGAAAAGACTTATAGATGCAAGAGGAATGCAATGTCCTCTTCCTGTTATTGAAACAAAAAAAGTATTAAAAGAAGTAAAAGAAGGTTTGGTTGAAGTACTTGTAGATAACGAAATTGCTGTTCAAAACTTATCTAAGATGGCAACTGAGTTAAAAATAAATCATTCATCAGAAAAAATATCCGCTGATCATTATATTATCAGGATGGAACTTTCGGGGCATCCATCGAAACATTCATCCGAACATTCATCGGAACATACAATCCAACCGAAAGAGCATCAAAAGGATAGTACTATCATTCTAAAAGATACAACTTCTGAAGAAGAGGATAAAACAGATGCAAGGAAGGATACTTGTGTTGTAGTAATATCTGCGGATCATATGGGTGAAGGGGATGAGCAGTTAGGAAAAACCCTAATGAAAGGTTTTATCTATGCACTTACCGAATTAGATACACTGCCTGATAAAATCATACATTATCATGGGGGAGCCAAATTAACCGTTGAAGGTTCTGACTCTCTAGCTGATTTAGAATTATTGGAAAGTCAAGGAGTTGAAATTCTAACTTGTGGTGCCTGTCTTAATTTTTATGGAATAACAGATCAACTATCGGTAGGTTCCGTAACGAATATGTATGCCATTGCTGAAATTATGATGAATGCTACAAAGATCATAAAGCCATAGTTTAAAAGAGGAACTTTATAAGAAGATCGTAGCTGTAAATAGATAGAAATGAATTTTGTGTAAAAAAGGAGAAGTGGGAATGGATAACTTAATTATTGTCCGTGGAGGTGGGGACATTGCCACTGGAACCATACATAAATTACATCGAAGTGGATTTCGTGTGATTGTATTAGAGATTGATATGCCCTCTACCATACGAAGAAAAGTTGCATTTTCAGAAGCTATGTATGAGAACTTTAGTGTGGTAGAAGGTGTCACATGCCAAAGGGCTAAGGACTTAGATGAGGCTTATTCCATTCTGGCAGATGGTAATATTCCGATGATAAGTGATAGTGAGTGCAACATATTACATGATGTTAAGCCTCTTGCCTTAGTGGATGCTATCTTAGCTAAGAAAAATCTAGGTACCAATAAAACGATGGCACCGATTACCATTGCATTAGGTCCAGGTTTTGAGGCGAGTGTAGATGTAGATGCTGTGATTGAAACAAACAGAGGACATGACTTGGGAAGAATTATCTTTGAGGGTTTTGCTCAAAGCAATACTGGAGTTCCTGGAATAATCGGCGGATTTGGTAAGGAGAGAGTCATACATAGTCCTGATTGTGGTGTGATTAGAAATCTATGTCATATTGCTGATCATGTAAAAAAGGGGCAGGTGCTTGGGGTTGTAGGTGATACCAAAGTGGAAGCTACGATCGATGGAATATTAAGAGGAATCATAAAAGATGGATATGAAGTGACCAAGGGGCTTAAAATAGCAGATATTGATCCGAGACTTGAAGAAAAGAAAAATTGTTTTACGATTTCTGATAAAGCAAGGTGTATTGGTGGAAGTGTTTTAGAAGCCATAATGTATTTACAAAGAGCGAAAGAAACAAATAAAGGATAGACAAGTTTGAATTGGTTGTACAGTTATTTGATTGGAGGATCGTTATGGATGCAAGAACGTTATTAAATGCATTAAATATTGCGGAAAGATTAAAAGATACAACCCGCCATTGTTATACAAAAAATGGTAGACATGAAAGTGTTGCTGAACACAGTTGGATGATGACATTAATGGCATTCTTTATGAAAGATGAATTTCCAGAAGTGGATATGGACAAAGTGATTAAGATGTGTATTATTCACGATTTAGGAGAAGTTTTTACTGGGGATATTCCAACATTTAATAAAACTGAGGGTGACGAGCAAACAGAAGAAGAATTACTATATCGCTGGGTTCATACGCTTCCTGAAAACTATGCTACTGAAATGATCTCATTATTTGATGAAATGGCAAAAAGAGAAACAATCGAGGCTAAAGTATATAAAGCAATTGATAGTTTAGAAGCTCTTATTCAACATAACATTTCAGATTTGTCAACTTGGATTCCAAAAGAATATGAGTTAAATAAAACATATGCCGATGATAAAGTGGCTTTTTCAGAGTACCTTAGAGTATTAAGAGAAGAAGTACGTAAGGATACCTTAAAAAAACTTGGAGAATAGAAAAATTCAATTGATCAGGATAGATAACTTCCAATTTGTCCAAAAAATAGTAGAAGCTATCATTCAGTTTTGATAAAATTTTAATGAAGGAGAACGTGGTAGACAGTGTTTTGTGTAAAGAAAGTAAAGAATGTTTATTCTACAATGATTTTAAACATTCAATATAGTCTGCTACTAAAAATAACAAATGATCTATTTTGATAATGCTGCAACTAGTTTACAAAAACCTGATGCAGTTGCTGATGCAGTATACCACGCGATGAAAAGTATGGGGAATGGCAACAGAGGTTCCCATGACCCCTCATTACAAGCTGGAAGAGTAGCTTATGAAACAAGAGTATTACTAGCAGAACTTTTTCATATTAAGGAGCCTAGCCGCATTGCATTCACAATGAATGCTACCGAAAGCCTTAATATAGCAATCAAAGGCTTGTTAACCTCAAAAGATCATGTAATAACCACGGAATTAGAGCACAATAGCGTTCTTCGACCTCTTTATGAGATGGAACAAATTGGTGTGGAGTTAACGATCATAAAAAGTGATGCGTATGGGAGAATCCAAATCGATGATATTAAAAACAGTATTAAGAAGAATACGAAATTAGTAATCTGTACTCATAGTTCGAATCTAACGGGAAATCTGGTTGACATAGAAACAATCGGTGCTATCTGCAAGAAAAAGGGTGTGTTTTTCGTAGTAGATGCAGCCCAGACAGCGGGTGTTTTTCCGATTCATGTGGAGGAACAACACATTGATGTATTGTGTTTTACTGGACATAAAGGATTATTTGGTCCCCAAGGGACAGGGGGAATTTATGTGAGAGAAGGAATCAACATAAGTCCCTTAAAAACTGGAGGAAGTGGTAGCTTCACATATTCAAAATCACATCCTAGCATCATGCCAGACGCCTTAGAAGCAGGAACTTTAAATGGTCATGGGTTGGCTGGATTGCATGCGGGAGTATCCTATTGTTTGGATATTGGCATTGACCAGATTAGACTAAAAGAGCAAGAGTTAATGTGGCAATTCTATGATGGGGTTAAGGACATACCAAATATTAAGGTCTATGGTGATTTTACTACGAAGAGTAGAGCTCCTATTGTAACTTTAAATATTGGAGATGATGATCCCGCCGAAGTTGGTGATCGATTATCCGTAGATTATGAAATCTATACTAGAACAGGTGGGCATTGTGCACCTTTGCTTCATGAAGCTCTAAAAACGAAAGAACAGGGAGCTGTTCGATTTAGCTTTTCTCATTTTAATACAAAGGAAGAAGTAAACATAGGAATAGATGCAGTGAAAACCCTTGCACTGGAATCGATGGAGGTAGTATGAGACCAAAAGAATTAAGGGTTATTATCACGTTCGAGAATACAACCACGGCAATGGCAATGGAAAAGTTCTGTAAAGACCATGGATTGAACGGAAGGCTAATTCCAGTACCAAGAGCGATAACTGCAGGTTGTGGTTTGGCATGGAGTGCAAATCTTAATGCAAGAGAAGAATTAGAAGCTAGAATGAAGGAGTTTCATATTAATTATGATAAAATATATGAACTCGAAATTTAGATTAAGTAAATCACAGGTGACGGTATGAAATTATATCAAAGTAATAGCCAAGGAGAATTAATACACAAAGAGAATTTATTTCATACCTTGGGGTTAGATTTGCATGCAAATCAAGTAGTTGCTTTTGTTGGGGCAGGAGGGAAAACAACTTCCATATTTCAGCTGGCTAAGGAGATTGTAGGGTTAAAAAAGAAAGTTATCGTTACAACAACGACACATATGTATTTGCCAACAAAATACAGCGTTTTAACAGAAGATAAAGAGCTGCTATTATATATGCTGAATACCTATGGAATGGCAGTAGTAGGAATTCCAAGTGGAACGGAAAAGATGACGAAGGTATCCGATGGCTTTTATGAATGGATGAGGACGGTATCGGATTATATCTTAGTGGAGGCAGATGGTTCTAAACGTTTGCCAATCAAAGTTCCAGCAAGTCATGAACCAGTCTTACCACTTTATGTGAATCCGGTTGTTATCTTATGCGGATTAAGTTGCTTAGGTAAAAGCATTCAGGATCATTGTCATCGATCCGAGTTAGCTATGAATATATTAAACTGTAATGAAGCGCATGAATTAAACCCTATGGATATTGCTACCCTTATGGTAGAAGGATATTGTAAATGGCTTACTGTTCCATATAAGATCGTGTTAAATCAATGTGATACCATGGAGGTTATGGCAGAGGGGTGTCAGATTATTCGTTATTTACAGGGATATAATATTGCAGTTGAAAATATTATACTAGGTAGCATGTTGTAATATACGAATTATGGAAATTTTTTACGGTAAGCTTGATTTTTATGTCATCTTTTAATATAATCGATAATGGAAGAAAATAAATAATGAGTGGTGGTATTTATGCATAGTGGGAATATAAAATTAACGAACACAGATCGAATTATATTAAATTCATATCGAACATTCTTAGATGGTTTGGCGGATTATTTGGGTACAGGCTTTGAATTTGTATTACATAGTTTAGAAGATTGTGAACAATCGGTAATTAAGATTATCAATGGACATCATACAGGTAGAAAATTAGGAGCACCCATTACAGATTTGGCTCTTAATATGCTTAGTAAAATACAAGACGAGAATCTAGAAGGTTATATTTCCTATGAATCAAAGAATAAAAAAGGAACTCCTCTTTATTCGACTACAATTACTGTATATGGTGAACGTCATCGTATTATAGGATTAATCTGTATCAATTACCATGTAGATACACCATTATCTGCAACGTTCCCTATATTTAAAATGTTGGATAAACAATCTAATACGATTCTCAATGAGAATTTTGCAGTGGATGTGGATACTCTAATTGAACAAGCATATTCGGAAGTATCTCTTCAAGTAATGTCCAATGAAAGTATTTCTCCTAACCTAAAAAATAAAGAAATCATAAATCTCTTAAATAATCAAGGTATATTTAGTATGAAAGATGCAGTTGTTAAGGTTGCAAGCCTTATGAATGTAAGTAAGAATACAGTATACATGCATTTGAGAAGTTTGAAGGAATCTATGAAATAACATACCTAGATAAGGGGTAGAATATTCTATCACCTTGGGAAAAAAGGTGATAGATAAGAAGTAAGGTTTTTAGTAATACACAATAGGATTTGTTTCCTTAGTTAAATGGATATAACGGGGGCCTCCTAAGACTCAATTGTGGGTTCGATTCCCTCAGGAAACGGCCAGTTTTGGTATGCTCCCCATAGTAGACAATGAAAATAACAAAAAGTCTATTATAAGAGGAGCATATTTATGTCTAGGAAGAAATATAGCAAAGAGTTTAAATTGAGGTTAATAAAAGAACATCTTAATGAAGGAACATCCTATTGGAAACTAAGCAAGGATTATGGAATTGAAGCCAGTATTATACGAAGATGGGGTGATGCATTTGGAGAGGAAGGTATTGAGCCACATAATTGTGATCTGTACAACTACTCTACAGAATTAAGCAAAACGTTGTCGAAGAGTATTTAGCAACTTCTACGTCATTTAAAGAATTGGCTTATTAATATAAAATTCTTGCACCAAGCACTGTTGGAAAGTGGGTAAAGATGTATAATAATCATGAGGAATTAAAAGAATCCAGACCGAAAGTGTATGCAAACAGCAAGAAATGGAGATAGATTTATTAAAAAAACTCATATGTGTTAATGATAAACGCATTCTTCGTATATGTAGAAAAAAGAAAGTTCAATCATATATAAAGCATAGATATAATTGCTGTACCAAAC
>JAEZKD010000217.1 GCA_023415655.1 Bacillota bacterium
AAAAAAACCAGTAAGTAATTACACTTACTGGTTCAATCATTTATAACATACGAAAACAATGTTGTCGATATTCCGATGGACTTTCTCCTGTTACACGTCGAAATACTCGTGCAAAATAAGTTGAATCCGGATATCCTACACGTTGCCCTATTTCTTTCACATTGACGTCTGGTTGTCTTAATAATTTTTTTGCTTCTTCCACTCGATATTCCATCAAATACGCAGTAAAGCTTAGCCCAAATTGTTGTTTAAACATCTTACAAAAATATGGTTCTGAGTAATTAATGGCGCGTGCTGCATCTTGCATGGAAATGTCCTTTTTATAATTGGAGCGCAGGTATTCCTCCACCATTGATACAAGAATATTCAAGCGTTTTAAATTCCCTTCCTCTGCTTGTGATTGCTCTTCCTGATCACTAGTAAGTTCCGTATTCATCTGTATCGCATAAGCCCCTCCTAATAAGGACTTTTGCTGTGCTTTCGGATCGTTGTGATCCATCTCTAACATATGAAGAGCCTCATCCACAACAGCAATTATTTCACGGTCCGAATATGGCTTTAACAGATACTCCATCGCATGTACTGCAACCGCTCTTTTCGCGTACTCAAATTTGTCATACGCAGTTAAGAATATAATATAAAAGCCATCTTTTTCTTTTCTTATTAACTCTGCTAATTCAATCCCTTTCATGCCAGGCATCTCAATATCAAGTATTACAATATGTATGTCGGTTTCTCGAAATATCTGTAGGGCTTCTCTAGCATTTTCAGCATCTAAGATCTCAGCAGTTTCTGCAAACTTCTTTTGTAACGTTTTCTTAAGCACTGTCCTCTCAATTAGTTCATCCTCAACAATAAGTATTCTGTACATTATTCCTCCTGTTTTTTGGTGCCAAAACTAATCTGTACGGTAGTCCCACGCCCTAGCTCACTATCCACATGTACTTCACTATCATTGTAATATGCCAGTATTCTACGGTATATGTTCCCAAGTCCAATTCCAAGTCCACGTCCCTGTTCCGTAATTGCTTCTCGAATTTGAGCGAGTTTCTCCTGTGTCATACCTTCGCCCGTGTCCTCTACTATAATATGAAGTATTTCATTTTCCCTGAAGACTCGGATGGAAATGCTTCCTCCACTCTCCTTTTTTGAAATACCATGGATTATAGAATTTTCAACCAAGGGTTGGATCAGAAATACTGGTATTTCTACTTGACCTTCTGGCACCTCACAGCAGATTTCCCAGATAACACGTTCTCCAAACCTTTTTTCTTGTATGTACATATAATCCCTTAATACCTTTAACTCCTGTTCCAAGGGAGCAAATGGTTCTGTGGTACGAAGATTGTACCTTAAAAGATTGCTCATAGCTATTAGCATTTCCTCTGTAACTGGTGCCTCCTCCATCGTAGCCATCCTTGTAATCATGTTAAGCGTATTGAAAAGAAAATGTGGATTTAGTTGACTTTTTAGTAACTGAAATTGAGCAAAGAAAATTTTTTGCTCTAACTCACTCTTTTCTAATTCCTGCCGATAAATTTTTTGTTCCATATCATGCTTTTCAGTGAGCGTCTCCAAATAGTTTTCCATGGAATGCTTCATCTTATTGAAGGCATATACTAGCTGTCCCATTTCATCTTGCTGTTTCCACAATACATCTGGCAAATTGAAATTATTCTTTTCAATCTCCTTGGAGTCCTTTGCCAACTCTGAAAGTATACGAATCATATCTTTTGTCATAATTCTTGCGATGTAAAATAAGGTGACAACCGCAAAGAATGATATGGTGAAAATTAGATATGGTATCCGTTCTAACCAGGGCATCTGCTCTTCGTAATATGTCACATTCTGATCCATGACCTCTTTTACCAGTCGATTCGTATAGCTCTCCAGATACTCTTGCATCCGATAAATGGTATAGAGCTCTGAAATATATTCATCATCCTCAATGGTTAACGTCATGAACTCATCTTTTTGTTTTTGATACACTTCATAAGCGTTGCATAGATTCCAAACAATAGATATTCTTATTTCCGAGGTGTTTTTATAGACTTCTGGCAATTCCTTGATTATTCTTACGGTTCGTTCACTAGCCGCCTTATAGAGTAGTAAGTTGTCTGAGCTCCGATCCTTTACTAGCGCTGCAAAGCTACTAACTTCGTCACTAAGCGATTCCTGAAGCTGATAACTTTTTAGATTATCATCCATATACTTTTTTTCATTGTCAACAAATACATAAACAACTCTAACATTGATCAAAATTGCTATGATCATCATGCACCCAACAATACCGATAATGGTATACATCTTCCACCTAGTGGACATTTTGTACCAAGTGGACTTAAGTTTTTTTAGCATTTCATTTCATCCCCATAAATTTACTTGTAAACCAAAACGAATTGATTGTGCACCTTCTTTGTCCAATAGTTTTGGTCAATATTAGGTTCATCCAATCTTCTTTTTACATAAAAAGGTAGTTCTTGACAACAAAAATAGCTAATTATGAAACGATGCGAATTTGTTACACTCCATTCCAATTCGCATAATCAGACGTTCTAGTTTGTATTCTAGTTCCCGTTCATTCTAGTGAATCGATACTAGCTATAGAAAATCAGAATATCTTGAATTGTTCAGAAAATGCAAGCTGTCAATCAATTTCATAATCAGCCACATGGAATATATACTTGGCTCTAACTTTGTAGATACATTCACAAAGCCAAGCCCACTAGCAGCGATTCATCTACCCGCTGATAGGTTTCTTTGTATTATGCGTTCTCTTCAAACGCTTCATCGTCGAGGTCAGCATCGCCACCGTCAATATCAAGTGTGTGCATCGTTCTTCTCTTTTTTCTTGCCTCTTCTGATGCTGTAATCAGATACTCTTTAATTTCACTTGACTTTCTTATATGAACTAGCTTCAATTCTGGATGTGTTTTGTCTCCGGTAAAGCAAATAACCGTACCTAAACCAAATATTCTCTCTAGCATACTGCGTGTCAATCGAACATCCTGAACCTTGTACATATAAGCATCATCTTCTACCGTCGTAAGGAATCCACTTTTTACATTAATCTTCGAATCATAAATTCGATATGTTACAAAGCACCAAGGTAATCCTAAAAATTTGGTCCTCTTCTTTTCTTCAAACATCAGTTCCATTCCTACATCCCCCTAATTTACTTAATTTTAACAATAGCTGTTTTATCATCTCTTGATATAATCAGGTTCAAACTATCTATTTTTAGTTTTTTCTTTATCTCGAATACTAAAATAGTCTCTTTTGTTTCTCCTGCCTTCAATAAAACATCTATGTAGCGTAGGTCATTTTCTTTGAGGGTAAGTAATGGACGTATCTTTGTGTCAGTATTGACATCTAGCATGTAATCAATATTTAAGTCACCAAGAACAAATTTTTTATCTTTCTTTGTTGTATTCGTGACATGAAAAGTGACTACCATTAATTCATTCCCTTTTGCTGGTTGGACATTCGATGCATCATCCTTTAAGGACTCTACAATTTCATATTTATTGTATTCTGCACTAATCCCAGACATTCCAATCACAGTTACAAAGTCAGAATTTGCTTGTTGATTGGTGGTATCCTTTGACCCAGATGGTGAATTTACGTTCTGTGAATCATTAGAAACTGACGGTGTAGCCGTTGGTGCTTGGGTTGGTTCTAAAGTTGGTGTTGGTGTTGGTTCTATTAAAGCCTCTGTATAATTCTCCTGATCATATAGAACAATTTCTGCAATCGATTGTGCAATCATATCTTCCTCGGCATCAGTCAGGGAAATAGCACTTGCGCATCCAGTCATACTAAGAATACAAATTGCTAATCCTGCGAATAGGCATCTCTTTTTCAATGTTTACCCTCCCATATACTATAGCTTATGTATAATCATATCACTTTTTGTTGCTTTCGGCAAGTACTGGTGATAGCTGTTGTACATGAAACGTACAACAGCTATTACTAATTTCCTATTCCACTGGCTTCTCCGTGAGATCATAGCTCGTTTTACAGTCTAACTCAAACCAAAATTCAACTCCATTGGTACGATTGATACAACCAAATTCCTTATTATGTGAGTTCATTATTGCTTTCACTATCGATAAACCAATACCATTGCCTCCATATTCCCGAGTTCTCGCTTTATCAACTTTATAAAATTTTATCCATACTTTGTCTAGGTCTTCTTCTGGAATGAGTTCTCCCGTATTAAACACTGCTACTCGAACTACATCCTCTTTTTGTACCAACTTAATCTCAATGATTTTAGGCCCAGCAGCATGATTTATCGCATTGCTTATATAATTTGTTACCACTTCTTCGATCATATATTCATCTGCCCAAACATAGCAAGGATCTGTTGGTTCAAAATAGACTAAGATTCCTTTTTGTTTGATTAAAATATCGGTTGCGTTTAATACCGATCGAATCAATGCAACAATATCAAAACGCACTAGCTCTACCACATTATTTCCAAATTCCAATTGGTTTAAGGAAAGTAGCTTCTTCACCATATTGTTCATCTTCATTGCTTCATCCATAATTACTTCACAATAAAAATCTCTACTTTCAGCATCATCGGTTATATTTTCTTTTAAGCCTTCCGCATACCCTTGTATTAAGGCAATTGGTGTTTTTAGCTCGTGTGTTACATTCGATAGAAATTCCTTTCTCATCTCATCCACTTGAGTTTTACGCTCATTATCTGATTGTAGTTCATTGTTCGCTATTTTTAGCTCTGTAATTGTCGTCTGCAATTTTTCAGATAAGGTATTGATGCTTGTCCCCAAACGACCAATTTCATCTTTTGAGGTTACTTCATATTTGACATCAAATTCCAAATTGGATATCTTCTTTGCAATACCTTCTAGCGCTAAAATTGGTTTTGTAAACTTTCGACTAATAATAAACATCGCAAAGGTTCCAAGGATCGTAACAAAGACACCTACAATGGCGAGAAAATTGTTTGATATTTTTGAGCTAGACTCAAGGCTTTCAAAATTGGTACGCAAAAAGATAAGATGCCCTGAATCTAAAAAGCCGACAAGGTCTAAGTAATTGGTCTGCATCATATCATCCTTTTGCTTAAAGATGTCATATCTACCATCTACCGACTTAATATTAGTTATATCTGAAATCTGCAGTCTTGGATTATTGATAATGATGTAAGCTTGCATCGAATTAATCACACGAGAAAAATCTCGACCCGAACTATTTGATTGATAAATGCAAGTCAGCAACTGATTCCCTAAAAACACATAAGCACTCACATTGTTATTCGAAGTTAAGCGATCAATATGTCGTAATAGATTCTCTGGGAGTTCCTCATCATCTTTGGCAATCAGATTATTTAATTCATAATAAACGCTGTCAAGCCCCTCAATCTTATTATATTGATAGTAGTCTACTAAAAATGAATTGTTCAAAATCCAACATAATAAAATAGTCAAGCTTAACGAAATCGTTAACAGCAATGTAATTTTAAGTCGTATCGAGTGTTTCATCAACCTACCTCAAATTTATATCCCATTCCCCAAATGGTTTTAATATAATCTCCCTTATCGCCCATCTTGCTCCGTAGCTTTTTGACGTGAGTATCGATTGTTCTTGCATCTCCAAAATAATCATAATTCCATACGTTATTCAAAATCTTTTCACGAGATAAAGCAACTCCCTTATTTTTGATAAAATAGGATAGTAGTTCAAATTCTTTGACACTTAAATCAATGCTCTTATCATCAATCTTAACTTCATGAGCCGATTGATCGACACAAATACCACCAATCTCAATGGAAGATTCCTCAACCTGGAGGGAACGACGTAAAATAGCCTCCACTCTTGCAACCAGAATCTTTGGACTAAATGGCTTCGAGATGTACTCATCGACTCCCAATTCAAATCCGAGTAACTCATCCTGTTCATCACTTTTTGCAGTCAGCATAATAATAGGAACTTTCGAATATTTGCGTATTTCACGGCAAACTTGCCATCCGTCCATTCTTGGCATCATAACATCAAGAATCAATAGTGCAATGTCTTTTTGTTCAAAAAAGAGATCCACAGCTTGTTCTCCATTCTCTGCTTCCATTACCTCATAATTGTTTCTAACAAGAAAGTCCTTAACTAACTTACGCATTCTACTTTCATCATCAACAACTAATATTTTTAATCGCTCCATTTCTCTCCTCCGCTCTATTTACACGATTTTTTTCTTAGTATACAAAAAATGTATGTAAGAATTGTGAAATCACACGAAAAAAATGAACAACCTTTGGATCCCTAATATCTTATGGTAAGTTTAACTCTTGCTCTCTTTGATTTAACTCTTGCTCTTTTAGCTTTAACTGTTCTTCCCAGTTTACATACTTATCTTGAAGCTTAGCTTCTGCATCTTTCAATGGTGAATTATCTGCAAATATTACAACTGCAAACAATCCTATGATAATCAAAGCCAAAAAAGTAATGACGATTCTAGAATTACGCAGCTTTGCGTAATAAAACTCTCTCTTTTCATGCATTTTTTTCTCAGAATCCTTGATAAAACCATTCGTAAATTTCCCGTGAGTTCCTTGCTTTACTTCCACTGGGATGGTAACAGGAACTCCTGGTACCGGTGTTGCAGAATACATTTTTACTTCTTCATAAAGCTCCTTCATAAATGCAATTCCGATTGGTGTTACAAATGCTTGCTTTTCACAAAGTGAATCATAAAGCTTTCTAAGCTTGTCTCTCTCCTTAAAATCCATCTTTGCTTTTATATAGGTGATGGACTCAACCTCCTTCTGGGCTAAATCCATCTCTTTTGCTGTTGCGAAACTATATCCTTGATACTCAAATCTCCCCATTCTAATCCCCCTTTCTAACGGAAGTTACTTGCCTTCATACTCTGTTATCATAATTGTTTCTATGATTACTGGATTGGTTGGTGTCCCTGCATTATCTACTTGTGTTGCTGCAATTGCATCTAATACCTCAAAGCCTTCATATAACTGTCCAAAGATAGTATGATGTCTTGTCAACCAAGGTGTTCCACCATACGTTAAAAAATTATTTAATTCCTTCTCGGTCAGTATCGTATCATAACCTTGCTTCACATAGTCAACCATGCTCAATCCATATCGTTCCATCACTAATGCTTGTAGACGATTCACTTCTTCTTCATCTGCTTGAACGATAAAGAATTGACTTCCATTGGTGTTGCTACCACTATTTGCCATGCAAAGTGCACCACGATAAGGGTATAAATCATCTGAGAATTCATCTTCAAAGGAGGTACCCCAGATACTCTCACCACCAGTACCATTTCCTTTTGGATCACCCCCTTGAATCATAAAGTCTTCTAACACTCTATGAAACGTAACTCCATTATAATAACCATCCTTCGAATGGGTTATGAAATTCTCAACTGCTTTTGGTGCTTGTTTTGGAAATAGCTTTATTTTCATAGTGCCATAATCCTTCACTACAATTTCAGCGATTGTATCACCTTTTTTTAACTCTTTAAATTGTGTTAATTTCCTTGCAGTTTTAGTGAAAGAAGGTTCTTCTCTGACTTCTGCTTCTGGGGTTACATAAGGGGTAGTGCTTCCCTCGGGGCTCTGTGTTATCTCTATCTTAGTAGATTCGTTCTCACCCTCTTTATTCTTACTACCACATCCTGTCATACACAATGCCACTGCACCAAGAAGAATCGCTTTTTTAATTACATTTACTTTCTTATACATAAAACCTCCAAATGAAAACTGCAATCATTATAATGTCTATTATTCCTACACTCATAATATCATATTAACCAAAGAGAATGCAAGATATTACACAATCTGATAAATTCCGTAAATCATAAAAGAATCTACCCATCTTCTTATATTTTAAACCATTGATTCTGTCACAGAGGTAGTTCCTCATCAAACATATCCACATTTCATTGTCATAAATTGTATCAAAGCATCCATTGACATTTGCTAAAAACAATACTATAATGAAGACACGTTAAAAAACTGTCATCAAAAAACCAGGGGTTGTACTGGTTTCGACGGGGGTTTTGAAATTACGGAAGCCATTCGTGGACTAGGACCACGTAAAAACTTAGAATTAAATATAAACGCAGACGAAAATTTAGCGTACGCTGCCTAGTGGCAGCTGTCGACCTTAAGCAACTTGCGGCTTAAGACCTCGGCATCAAACTAGCAAGGCACTTTACTGTCAAAGCTTTGAGATGGTAAAAGAACCTATGAAGCTACTGAAGTGAATAGCCTGTTTGTCGGCGATTCATAGAGGGAATGTTAAAAGATAAACTGTAATGGGAGACGCTGTAATGGATGGGCTTTCGGACAGGGGTTCGACTCCCCTCAGCTCCATTCTAGAATGGTAAATAAAATTTATAGAAGTGCTTTAAATCTTGTGTTAGCAAGGATTTGAAGCATTTTTTATTTTATTTTTTACTCTTAATAATCAATATTTTATCAGATTTTACCGAATATATATTTTTTTCGTTCGTTCTGCCATATAACTCCCCTGTCTATTATTATGGATTTGAAAAGAGAATAGTAATATGATACTCTAGGAAAAATTGCTTTAGTTCCTTGTGATGTGGAAGTGCTCCTACCTTCACCATGGAAGGTACCATGTTTGCATCTATTGAAAACAGGTTATAAAAAAAGCAGGCCTTCTATGAGATAGAAGGCCGAAAATTATATACTTATACTAAGATATTACACCATTGCGTTGTCGAATACGCAATATCACTTGAGAAAACAAAAACCAACCAATCAAAAGCCCAACACCATTCAAAATAATATCGTCGATATCAAAACTACGCCCAACAACAATTTGCATTAACTCTACGAAGAGTGAAATTCCCATTCCCAAGATTAGAGTTCTACGGAGTGGTTTTAACGATGTATGGAGCATAGGAATTAATATTCCTAACGGTATCATTAACCCAATACTAGAGATGATATTCTGAAAGCCAACCAAACTCCAATCATCCACATTTGTATTTTCAAGGAAAATATATTGAATCATTGTACGAAATGGAATGACATTGATCTTAAATAAACTACTTCTACTAGTAAATGCTATCTCTAACTGACTTGTTGTACCATTCACATAAACATGAAGTGATGGCAAGATTGCTTGTGCTATAAAACCAATCGTATAGACTGCAAAAAATCCGATTGTGACTTCTTTTAACCAGTTCACTGTAACTTTTGTTTTCTTTAAAAAAAGAAATCGAATCACTGCGTAGATGATCCCAAAGAGTATCATATATACAACCATTGAAAATAACCCACTTTTTAAATACCCCATAACAACTCCCTCCATAATTTGAAATCAATCTCTTTACTTCCAAATTAATACTACCAAATTTCCCCTTTTCTTGCAAGTTTATGGTTGAAAAATAAAGCATAGCGTAGTATCAACATTTGTAATGATCGAAACGTGATCGAAACAAGAAACAAAAAAAACTATCGAGTACATCTTCCACCCTATTCTATTCAAATTTAACAATTTTTTTATTTTTTCAACCTTTAAAAATCGTCCTTCTGTATTATACTGTAATTAACAAGTAAACAATAGCACAGAAGGAGGGTTATTTATGGGTGTGTATGCGATCACCGGTGCTTCTAGCGGCATCGGAGCAAAAACAAAGGAAATTTTATTAGAACGTGGACATCAAGTGATCAACATCGATTTGAAGGACGGTGATATCTGTGTTAACCTTGCCAGTCCTGAGGGAAGACAAGAAGCCATCGACAAATTACATGAAATGCATCCGGAAGGTCTAGATGGAATGATATGCAATGCAGGTGTTTCTGGTGCATGTGGCAATCTTGCCTTAATTGTTTCTCTGAATTACTTCGGCACGCTATCAATTGCTCGTGGTGTTTATGATCTATTAGAGAAAAAACATGGTAGCTGTGTTGTAACAGCCTCCAATACCATTTCACTTGGAGCAGGTAGAAAAGACATTGCTGATCTACTCAATAATATTGGGGACGAAAAAAGAGTTCTAAACCTAGTATCTGAGATGGATGCTAGCAATCTATCCGTAGGGAATAGCCTTTATGTTTCTACCAAATACGCATTGGCACGTTGGGTAAGACGTGTATCAGCTTCCTGGGCTGCCAATGGTGTACGTATTAATGCAGTAGCTCCTGGCAATGTACAAACCGCTATGACGGCAACGATGAGTACTTCGGCGAAAATGGCTTTGAATGCTCTTCCGATTCCTACCAAGTATGGACAGGAATGCTTGATGGCTCCAGAAGAAATTGCAGAGGTCATCGTATTCCTTGCATCCAAAGAAGCAAGTGGTGTTAACGGTAACGTCATGTTCGTGGATGGTGGTACTGATGCTCTGTTAAATACGGAAAAAGTATATTAAGATTGGAGGTATCCTATGAAACCAATAGAAAAATACGTACAAGCTATGGAAAAGAAGGATTTTGAAGGTTTAGCAAAGCTATTTACTAAGGATGGTATTCTTTGCGATTACTGCACCACTTCCTCGACGCAACAGGAATACCACATCTACGGTAGAGAAGCGATTGATATGTTTTTCCGTAATAAATTCGGTTTCCGACAATATTCCATCTCCGAAGCTGAGATTGCAAATGAGAAACAAGCTGAATTTATCGCAAATTTTGGTGGGTATCACATCATGGCCATTGCTACGGTTCTCAGTGTAGATGAAAATGGACTGATTCAAAGATTAACTGTTCGACCAAAGTAAGAAACGTTAGGTCAGAGGATTCTCTGGGCTTTTTAACAGCTGATTAAGAAAGAACAAAGTGTGCTTTGCACACTTTGTTCTTTCTTAATGCTTGCATATGATAACAAAATATAGCTTGTAAACTTCACAACAAAGACTCTTTGGAGAATCGCTTTTCTAACAAAAAAGAGCAAAATCGTTTGATTTTCCTTCCAAATAAACAAGAATTCATAAGATTTTAAGATTTAATTGTTATATAATCACTTTATCACAAACAATAGGAACGAATATGTGGGAAGGATAATTAAAAGATGAGATATGAGAATAATCAAGTGAAGGATCTAACGATTGCATACATTGGTGGAGGTTCTAGAGGTTGGGCTTGGACTTTCATGACCGATATTGCTATGGATAATCAGTTAAGTGGTACGATTCGTCTCTATGATATCGATGAAGAAGCCGCCAAAGCAAATGAGAAAATAGGAAATGATCTAACGAAACGAGAAGATACGATAGGAAATTGGGAATATACAGTGTCAAAAACCCTAGAAGACGCTTTAAATGGGGTAGATTTTGTTATTATATCAATTCTACCTGGTACGTTTGATGAGATGGCAATTGATGTTCATCTACCAGAACGACTTGGTATCTATCAATCTGTAGGCGATACTGCTGGACCTGGTGGTATGATGCGTGCACTTAGAACAATTCCAATGTTTGTAACGATTGCAAAGGCAATCAAAACTTATTCACCGAACGCTTGGGTAATCAATTACACCAATCCTATGAGTCTTTGTGTGAAAACCCTATATCGTGTGTTTCCTAAGATCAAAGCTTTTGGTTGCTGTCATGAAGTGTTTAGTACACAAAAGCTACTCAAGGACATCTGTGAAAAAACCTATGGCTTAACAGGAGTTCAACGTGATGATATCCATGTCAACGTGCTCGGTATCAATCACTTCACTTGGTTTGATAAAGCCTCCTATCGTGGTATTGATCTCTTCCCTATGTATCAACAGTACATTGAAAAACACTATGAGGAAGGTTTTCATGATCCCGATAAAAATTGGGCAAACTCAAGCTTTCACTGCGCTCATCGCGTCAAATTTGATTTGTTTTTACGATATCACCTCATTGCCGCTGCAGGTGATCGCCATCTTGCGGAGTTTATGCCAGGCGAGGAATATCTAAAAAATCCTGAAGTTGTGACCTCTTGGAAGTTTGGATTGACTACGGTTGATTGGAGAAAAGAAGACTTACAAAAGCGATTGAAAAAAAGTCAGCGCTTATTCCTTGGAGAAGAAGCCGTTGAATTAAAGGCGTCTGGCGAAGAAGGAATTCGATTAATCAAAGCCCTTTGCGGGTTGGAACGGGTGATTAGTAATGTGAATATTCCGAATACCTACCTACAGATACGCAATCTACCGGAAAGAACGATTGTAGAAACCAATGCGATCTTTGAAAAGGATGCCGTTCGTCCAATCATTGCTGGAGAGTTGCCTAAGGACATCCATTCACTGATTCAACCTCATGTCATCAATCAGGAACGTATCTTAGAAGCTGCTTTCACATATAAGAAAGACTTAGTCATTGACGCCTTTTTGACAGATCCATTGATCAAAGGGCGTTGCAGTAAGCGGGAGGTTACTAACCTAGTAAATGATATGTTACAAGGTACAATTGCTTATTTACCAAAGGAATGGAAGCTTCAAATTTAACGCAATACAAAGGAAGGATAGGAAATAGAAGTTATAACTTTATCTGTTTCCTATCCGATTTCATTTGCTGATTGATTCCTCTTACTACTGACTATATTTTAAGGCCACTCAAATCACACGCATACTAATCTTCTTTTTTTCTAGGTAATCTTTTCGGTACTTGAGAGGTGACCTTTGTGTATATCTCTTAAATACCTTTTCAAAATATGTGATACTATCATACCCTAGACATTCCGAAATTTCTGTAATATTCAGAGTTTCCTTTTCTAAGAGCTCTTTTGCTTTTTTTATACGTAAGATATTGATATACTCCGTGACTGAGAACCCCGTAACCTCTTTAAACACTCGACTTAGATAAAATTTACTCACATAAAATTGTTGGCTTAATTGGCTAAGAGAAAGCTCACTGCTATAATGGTTCATGATATAATCTGCAATCTGTTGTACCTTCTTATGCTTATTGGTAAGATAACTTGCTCTCTCAGTTCTATGATATAAATTCTTACTGCGCATAATCAGTATCAATAATTCGGTAAGCTTAAGCTTTACCATCCATTCATAGCCTTCTTGTTTTTTCTGAATTTCCTCTGCAATACCAAAAAGAATACTCTCTACATAGGATTGCTCTTGATCACCAAATTCAAATACACCCGTATGTTGATCAAAAAAATCCTTTAGTGATCCACTACCACCTAGTAAGAAGAAGGATTCCAACTCACCTTCCTTTAACTCAATCAAAATTCGATCATGATAATCTTCTTTTGTATAACTTGTTTTATGAATCAATCCCTGACCAATCAAAACAAGACTTCCTTTTTTGATATGATAAGTCTCTTTCTCAATAAAATAATAACCCTCTCCATTGAGTAAATAATAAATCTCATACTCCATATGTAGATGTTTGCTTGGCATCGTATACTCTGAATTCCGAGCCACTCGCTCAATCGTCAGTCCGTCCAAAACTTCACGAAACACAGTCTCTCCCATCACTACCAACTTCCAATCATAAAATCTACTCTAAGTTAAAATATCGTTCTACGTCAAAAAAACCTGCAAAACCAGTCATTGTCTGATTCTGCAGGATTCATGTCAATTACTCTTCGTTCGCTTCTTGTTTTAACTTTTCATAACAATATTTGCACATTGCTTTATATCTTTCATTGCCGCCAATCACTACTTGTTCACCATGAACAATCAGTTTCCCATCGGAATTAAAACGAGCATTAATCGTAGCTCGACGGCCACACTTGCAAACCGTTTTAATCTCTTGAAGACTCTCTGCTAGCTCTAACAAGCGCTTACTTCCTTCAAAGAGACGTTGTTGAAAATCTGCAAGCAAACCAAAACAGATGACATTATGGTGAAATGCAATTTCGTACATTTCATCAATTTGCTTCTCTGTCATAAATTGTGCTTCATCAACCATAATGATGTCGGCTGGATTCTCATCAAATATCTTAATAATGGATTCATTCTTATGGACCATCAGACATGCCGATTCAAGTCCAACTCTCGATTTGATGACACCCTCCCCATCTCTGTCATCAACTGCAGGCTTTAGTAATAATACTTTAAATCCTTGTTCCTCATAGTTATGCTTAATCATTAGCAGATTAGCAGATTTGGAGCTATTCATACAACCATATTTAAAATATAATTTTGCCATCCCATATCCTTCCATTATCTTTTTGTATTCTAAGCCTGTATCTGCTTAGTCTTGAATTGCTGCAACTAATGCTGGAATTAATTGTTTCTTACGTGATACCACTCCATCTAATTTAAAGCCATCATCCGTTTGTGATACATTAAAAGCTCCTTCGACAATGCTCTTAGCTCGACTTCCTATGCAAAGTAATTCTGTTGATTCACGTATGATGTTGGTTAACATAAAGAACATCATATCCACACCATGTTCTTCAATCGCTTTCTTTAAATAAGGTACAAGACGTTCTTTGATTTCAGATAATTCCAAAGCATTCAATGAAGTGATTTGACCTACACCAAAGGTAACATCTCCAGCCGAGAAGTTTTTATAATCCTGATAAAAGATTTCTTCTGCAGATTTCATTTTTAGATTACTTCCTGCTTCAAACATCTCCCCAGCAAACTCTGTTACATCGAGATTTGCAATCTTAGCCAAGGCTTCAGCTGCAGCTTTATCATATGCTGTACAGGTTGGAGAACGATACATTAAAGTATCTGAGATGATTGCAGCGCATAAAATACTTGCAATCTTTGGTTCAATCTCAATCTGATTTTCACAATACATCTGATAAATAATCGTAGCTGTACAGCCAAGTGGTTGATTTCGAAAGAACACAGGTCGCATCGTCTCAATCGTACCCAAACGATGATGATCGATAATCTCTAAAATCTCTGCATCTTCAATTCCATCCACTGCTTGATCCTTTTCATTGTGATCAACCATAATGATTTTCTTACGTTCCATATTCAACAAATTACGTCTAGAAATCATACCTCGATAATTTCCTTTGTGATCAAGAATTGGGAAATCACGGTTTCTCTGCTTCGCCATAACTGATTTGATCTCATCTACAAAGGCATCAGTACGGAAGGTAATCAGATTATCCTTAATCATAAAGTGATTGATTGGCATACTCTGATTCATAAGTCTCGCAACTGTATAAGTATCATGAGGAGTACTAATAACCGTACAGCCTCGTTCCTGTGCTAATTTTTGAATGGTCAAAGATACCTTGGCACCTTCACACACCACGATACATCCTGCCTTCATCTCGATGGCACATAATTGGGATTCATAACGATTACCTAGAATCACCAAATCATGCTCTTCAATATAATCCTCCATCAAATCTGGATTCGCTGCTGCAATTAAAACCTTTCCTTCACCAAAGATTGCTTGTTCATCACCAACAACCATCGTACCTTCTAATGTTTCTAGAATATTAGAATATGGTGTTTGTGCTGAAGATAAGATCCGGCTATCATAAACCTCCATATACGAGGTTGCAATATCTCCAATCGTAATGATTCCCTCAAGCTTATCATTCTCTGTAATCGGTAAGGTAACCACATTCTTCTCTTTCATCAAGGTCCATGCTTTTTTTAGTGATATATATTTGCTTACACCTTCCGTTTCATGGATTTCAATATCCTTTACCTGAGTTCGAACATCAGCTAGATATTCTGGTGGTGTAATTTGAAAACGATCTAATACATATTGTGTTTCTGCATTTAACTGACCAGCTCTCATCGCTACATAATGTTTACCGTACAGCTTCCTTTTTAGTTCCGCATATGCAATCGCAGAGCATATGGAATCCGTATCAGGGTTCTTATGTCCGATGATGATAATTTTCTTGTTATGCGGTATCATTTGTATCCTCCACTATAAATTTCTCACCTTAAATTCCTTTTCTGCTTCTCTTCTTTGGTCTTTTTTCGCAATGTCCTGACGTTTATCGTATAGCTTTTTACCACGGGCAATTCCAATTTCCATCTTAACCAGTCCATTCTTTAGATACACTTGTAACGGTACAAGAGTAAATCCTTTTTGTTGCAAAGTTCCAACAATCTTATTAATCTGAAACTTATGCAATAATAACTTCTTGATTCTTAATGGATCTTTATTGAAAATGTTCCCTTTTTCATAAGGACTGATGTGCATATTATAGACGTATACCTCTCCATTCTCAATACGAACGAATGCTTCTTTGACGGAACATTTGCCCATACGCATGGATTTAACTTCTGTTCCATGAAGCACAACTCCTGCTTCATAGGTTTCTTCAATGAAATAGTCGAATCTGGCTTTTTTGTTGTTTGCAATCAACTTAAAACTCTCTTTTGCCATGTCCTATTCCTCTCTTTCTTTCTATAGGTCAAACCTACGAAATGATTATAACATATTTATGGCATATAAGTAAAATATACTTATCATATTTCTTGTAAACTTGTTTCATTTATTACAAGTAATTTTTCTCCCCATCGTTTGGAGAATTACTTGAAAAGGTAGTATATATACATTTCTACTTGTTTCTATCAACCTATTTACAAGTAATTCTCCATCCAATTATTCTTCCAGTGACCGTGCATGAACAATAGAAAAGTCAATTGACTTCATCAAACGGTCTGTATTTTCCACTCGTACAATCACGGTTTGCCCAAGTTTATAAGTCTTTCTTGTATGCTCTCCAATCAACTGGTAATGTTCTTCATCATAGATAAAGTAATCATCGTGCATGTCTGCCATACGAACCATACCTTCCACAGTATTCGGAAGCTCTACATACATCCCCCACGACGTTACACCTGAGATTACACCTTCAAAGGTCTCACCGATGAACTGACTCATATATTCTACTTTTTTCAATTTCTCAACTTCACGTTCCGCTTCATCCGCACGACGTTCTGTTAGACTGGATTGTTTTGCAACCTCAGGGAGTATCTTGTCATAGTGAGAAACTCTCTTTTCACGTATTCCACCTCTTAGATTCTCCTTAATGATTCGATGAATCTGTAAGTCTGGATAACGACGAATTGGAGATGTAAAGTGACAATAATACTTCGTAGAAAGTCCAAAATGTCCATCGCAGGTTGTTGTATACTTTGCTTGCTTCATCGAACGAAGTGTTAATCGACTGATCAAAGCCTCTTCTGGAGTTCCATCAATCTTTACTAACAGCTTCTGTAATTCCTTTGGATGAATTTCATCCTGCCCAACTCGCATCGTATACCCAAAGTTATTGATAAAAATACTTAACTTTTGAATCTTCTCTAAATCTGGATTCTCATGGGTACGGTAAACAAACGGTAGCTCCTGCCAGAAGAAGTCCTCTGCGACAGTTTCGTTCGCAATCAACATAAAATCTTCAATGATTTTTGTTGCTTTGTTACGCTCATATGGCTTAATGTCAATTGGTTTTCCATCCTTGTTCAATAAGATCTTACTTTCCGGGAAATCAAAATCAATCGAACCACGTTTTCTACGTTTTTCTCTTAGGATATTTGCTAATTCTAACATTGTTTCAAACATTGGAACTAGTTCTTTGTATTGCTCAATTTCAGCCTCATCTTTATCTTCCAGTATCTTCTTTACAGAAGTATAAGTCATTCTACGATCTACATTGATAACCGTCTCAGCGATACGATGTCCAATGACATTTCCTTTTGAATCAATATCCATAATACAGCTTAAGGCAAGTCGATCCACACCAGCATTTAATGAACAGATTCCATTGGATAATTTGTGAGGTAACATTGGTATCACACGGTCTACCAGATAAACACTCGTACCACGTTTTAATGCTTCTTTATCAAGTGCCGAATTCTCTGTGACATAGTTTGTAACATCTGCAATATGAACACCTAACTGATAATTATCCCCCTGTTTTGAGATTGTAATCGCATCATCTAAATCCTTGGCATCTTCACCATCTATCGTCACCGTCTGAACATTACGTAAATCGAGCCGTCCTCCGATGTCTTTTGGATCAATTTCCTCTGGTGTTTTCTCAACCTGACGCATTACTTCCTCTGGAAATTCGGTTGGGAGTCCATTCGCTAGGATCACCGATACGATATCTACACCTGGATCATTGATATGACCTATGATCTTAGTGATTTTTCCTTCTGGATTTTTTGTTTCATTTCCATAATCCGTAATTTCAACTAATACCTTATGCCCATTCACTGCTCCTTTTGTTTTTTCCTTTGGAATGAAGATATCAGCACCAAACTTTAAATTGTCTGGAACCACAAAACCAAAGTTTTTACTTTTTTGGAAGGTACCAACAAGCTCAGATATATTACGTTCAACGATTGCCAAGACTGCACCTTCTCTACGTTTTCCAGTCTGCTCTTCTTGTATGATAATCTGTACTTTATCTTTATTTAGTGCTCCTTTGGTTTCGCTTTCGGGTATAAAGACATCCCCTAGTTCTTCTTCTCCCTCAATTGCTACAAATCCAAATCCACGAGTTGTACCAGAGAATATACCAACCTTAATATTCCCATTCATCTGCTTGTATCTTGCATTGCCATCTAACATAATCTTTCCATCTGACATTAAGGAATCAAGTACAAGCTTTAATTCGTCTCTCTCGTTTTTTGGTACCTGTAACAACCCAGCCAATTCACGAAATTTCATCGGCCGATATGCTTTATTTGTAATTACTTCATACAGTAATTGTTTCTTGTGGTCTAGTATTTCTTTTTCCATAAAAACCCCGCTTTCTTATTACAACTTCTATTCCTATTATTTATACTTTTGGAATCAACTAAAATCTATCCTTAGTATTTGTAGCTAAATCACAACTATGTAAAATCCATAGAGAAAAAAAACACCCTGCTATGCAGAGTGTTTTTGAATTTCTTATTATAGACCCCAATTTAAGTTAAGCACAATTGACGTAAGAACAAAAAGTACTGCAAGAATCTTTGTGATCTTGATTAATGCACCTTCCATGGAACGTCCTTTGTTCTTTCCCCAATAAGTATCTGCAACGCCGTTGATTGAGCCAGAAAGACCTGCTGACTTACCTTCCTGCATTAATACAACAACAATTAATCCTAAACATATTAAAACGAATGCAATTGTCACGATTACTCTTAAAATCTCCATCTATCACACCTCCTAAAGTCACCTTAGCTATTTTACCACATTTTATCTAGAAAGACAAGTAGTAACCACAGTTTATTTTACTTATGTTGTAAAAGAGAGGTTCCTGTCATTTCAGCTGGTTTCTTCATTCCCATCATTTCAATTAACGTAGGGATGATATCAGCAAGGCAACCATTTTCTTTTAATGTGTAATTTTCATCATAATTTACAAGAATAAATGGAACTGGATTAGTGGTATGAGCTGTGAATGGTTCTCCATTATTATAATCCACTAACTGTTCTGCATTCCCATGGTCTGCACAGATAAACATCTGACCGTCCACTTCTAATAATGCATCATATGCTCTACCAACACAAGCATCTACTGTTTCAATTGCTTTGATTGCAGCGTCTTTCATACCTGTATGGCCAACCATATCTGGATTAGCAAAGTTTACAATAATAACATCGTATTTATCCGATTTAATTGCCTCTACTAATTTGTCTGCTACTGCATTCGCACTCATCTCTGGCTGTAAGTCATAGGTCGCAACCTTTGGAGAGTTCACTAAGATACGATCTTCCCCTTCGTTTGGAGCTTCTACACCACCATTGAAGAAGAAAGTTACATGCGCATATTTTTCAGTTTCAGCTATACGAGCTTGTGTCATATGATGTGCCGCTAGATATTCACCAAAGGTATTCGTAATCGACACTTTCTTAAATGCAACGCTCTTGTTTGGAATTGTCACATCATATTCGGAGAAGCATACGAATGTCAATGGAAGTCTTCCACCTTTACGTTCAAAACCATCAAAATCATCTGCGCAGAAGGCTCTTGTCATTTCTCTTGCACGGTCTGGACGGAAGTTAAAGAAAATCACGGAATCGTTTGCTTTGATTGGAGCAATTGCTTTTCCATCTTCTACTACTACGGTTGGAACAACAAATTCGTCATTTACATTTTCACTGTAAGAAGCAGCAACAGCGTCTACTGCATTGGTTGTTTCAACACCTTCTCCATAAGCGAGTGCAGCATATGCTTTTTCTACACGGTCCCATCTATTATCACGATCCATTGCATAATAACGACCCATAACAGAAGCAATCTTACCTACTCCAATTTCCTGCATTTTAGCTTCTAATTCTTCCATAAAGCTCTTACCAGAAGTTGGAGCTGTATCTCTACCATCTAAGAAGCAGTGAACATATACCTTTTCCAAGCCCTTTTTCTTGGCAAGTTCAAGTAAACCATATAAATGAGTGTTATGGCTGTGAACACCACCATCAGACAACAATCCAAACATATGAAGTGCTGTATTATTCTTAAGACAGTTATCTACTGCTTTGTTTAATTCTTCATTTTCAAAGAAGTCGCCATCTTGAATTGCCTTTGTAATACGGGTTAATTCCTGGTATACAATACGTCCAGCACCCATATTCAAATGTCCAACTTCCGAGTTCCCCATCTGTCCATCTGGAAGTCCAACTGCCATTCCAGATGCATTTCCTAAGACGTATGGATACTTTGACATCAATTGATCAAGAACAGGTTTTTTCGCTAATGCAATTGCATTCCCTTCTGTTTTCTCATTGATTCCAAATCCATCCAGTATCATTAAAACGGTTGGTTTTTTACTCATCATTTCTCTCCTTTGAACTATATATTAATGCATTTTATTATTCGTTATTTCCTTTTCTATCATACTCATGAAGAAAGAGTTCGTCAAGATAATTTTCATTCTAACAAAAGGTTTTGCACCTTGTAATCCCCTTGAATTCTTAAGGAAGTTGAGCGATATCTAGTAATAATTGTTCCACATCACTTTCCTTCGTTGCCCAGCTTGTGCAAAAACGAACAGCTTCATGCCCGTCATCCACCTTGGCCCAAAAGGAAAAAGCATATTTTTTTGCTAATTTCTCCTTTTGTGCTAACGTTAGAATTGGAAATTGCTGATTGGTCACAGAATCAAATAGAAAATGAATTCCTTTCTTTTGAAAGGCTTCTCTGATTCTCATCGCCAAAGAATCTGCATATGCTGATATCTCAAAATAAAGATCATCCTCAAACAATGCTAAAAATTGAAGTCCAAGCAATCGTCCTTTTGCAAGCATACCACCATTTTGCTTGATGTAATAACGAAAATCCTTCTTAAGAGCATCTGATGTTATGACAACAGCTTCTCCAAACAAAGCTCCGACCTTAGTTCCTCCAATGTAGAATACATCACAATATTGAGCAATATCTTTCATTGTTACATCATTCCCCTGTGCCATAATACCATAACCAAGCCTCGCACCATCTAAGAACAGTGGTAGTTGATAGCGACGACAAACCGCACTAATCTGCATCAACTCTTCCTTCGTATATAACGTCCCATATTCGGTTGGGTTTGAGATATAAACCATGGCTGGTTGAACTAGATGCTCCATAGAGGAATCATTGATATGGTCAAGATATGTTTTTTCAATGGAGGCTGCATCCAGTTTTCCTTCTTTTCCACAAAGTGCAATTACTTTATGTCCAGTCGCTTCAATAGCACCTGTTTCATGAACATTAATATGTCCGCTATCTACACAGATGACTCCTTGATAAGGTCGTAAGATGGATGCAATGATTGTTTTATTCGCTTGAGTTCCTCCTACAAGAAAGTGTACGTCGACATCCTCACGATTGCATACTCTTTTTATTCGTTCTCGTGCTTGATTGCAATAATCATCCATCCCATACCCAGGTGTTTGCTCCAAATTTGTTTTTATCAATAATTCTAATATTCTTGGATGTGCTCCTTCCGCGTAGTCGCATTCAAATCTAACCATAGTTCTCTCCTTTGTTTCTCTTCTTATATTACATGTTATACTAATTTTTCTCTATTTTGCAAGTCCTAGCAATTAGAACGTATAAAGTGTTTGAATACTTTCGTGATACAATCTTACCTCGCGCAAAATTCCCATGAATGAAAACAAAGGTCATTCAATTAGAAAACACAGAATCGAATGACCTTTCTCTTGTATTAATGTATAGAATCAATAGTACATATGTTTATTTGTAGTTGACGATTTTACCAAAGTCAGGCTTTAAGCTAGCTCCACCAACAAGTCCACCATCGATGTCTGGCTGAGTAAATAATTCAGGTGCACTATCAGCGGATACAGAACCACCGTACTGAATACGAATTGCTGCAGCAGTTGCTTCATCATAGATTTCACCAATGCATACACGAATTGCAGCACAAACCTCCTGTGCCTGCTCTGTCGTTGCTACCTTACCAGTTCCGATTGCCCAGATTGGTTCGTATGCAATGACTGCTTTCTTTGCCTGATCTGCAGTCACATTTAAAAATGCTATCTTAATCTGTTGGCGAACCCATTCAATCGTAATTCCTTGCTCTCTTTGAGTTAAGGACTCTCCACAACAGATAATTGGTGTAATGCCATGTTCAAATGCTTTTAACACTTTTTTATTTACCGTCATATCAGTTTCTGCAAAGTATTCTCTTCTCTCAGAGTGACCGATGATTACATACTTTACTCCGATGTCTGTCAACATATTTGGAGCGATTTCGCCTGTGTAAGCACCACTCTCTTCATAGTACATATTTTCAGCACCAATTTCAATATTAGAGCCTTCTGCCGCTTTGATGGCTGTTGTTAATGAAATTGCTGGTACGCAAAATACTACATCAACTTCATCGTTCTTAACAAGTGGCTTTAATTCTTCAATCAACTTTACAGTCTCACTTGGAGTTTTATTCATCTTCCAATTACCTGCAATAATCTTCTTTCTCATCTTAAAACCTCCACATCTATGTAATGGCTTTTCTTCTCGCCGTTTTCATTCGAGGAATGTGAAAACATTCCCTCTCATAAATTATGTCTATCCATACCCGAAGATACGGATAGACATAATGAATCACGCTAAGCGGATTATTATTTATCGTTAGCAGCAACTACAC
>JAEZKD010000225.1 GCA_023415655.1 Bacillota bacterium
ATCTAAATAGTCTTTTACAGCTTTTACTGTTTCGTCTGGCATGGGTATTTTTCTCAATCCAGAGTATGTTTTTGTCATGTCCCATGGGTATGGTTCATTTCCATCAAATGTAACAACTTTATTTATGTTTACTTCGTTTGTTGTAAAATCAAAATCCATACGCGTTAATGCTCTTTGTTCTTCTGGACGCAATCCACAGCCATAAAGTAAGTATACATGTGCTCTTTCCATTAGTGTAAAATCAGCCTTTTTAATTGCTTTCTTTTCTCTGTCTGTTAGCGGTCTTTTTTCTTTTACTTTGTGTTGAGGTAATTCAATTTTCTTACAAACATTTTTATATATTAACCCATCGTCTATAGCACAATCCAATACTTGATTAACCGTAATTCTTATCATTTTACAAGTACGAGGATACTTTGAACTAAGGTTTATTTGCTTTTGTATGTCAGATCTAGTGACATCCTTTAATTTAATGTTATCGAGATAACCAATGTGATTTTTAATTATATTATTATACATATCTCTTGTTTTTGGCATCTTGTTTGCTTTTGCTACGTCTACCCATTTTCTTGCATATTCTCCAAATGTAACTCCCGTATCCTTACTTAACATTCCACGATCGAGTTCATATTTTTTCTCAGCAACTAATTTTTCTAATTTCTTTGAAGAATCAGCGTATAAGGTTATTTTAATTGGTTTTCCATTATCGTTGCATCTTCCTGTGTTGATTTGTGCAGAATATCTACCATCTGCTCTCTGTTTGTATTTGTCTGCTTTCTTCTCCATATTATACCTCCATGTGATTGGTTGCCAAATCGCACAAAAGATGATATAATAGCACTTGCCGATGTGCCTATCAGCTCAGTTCTGATTTGGTGCGGTAACTGTCCATGTTAGCGCATGGGCAGTTCTTTATTTTGTTCCATATAACAAATGTTCTAGGTATGTTTTTTCTGAAAATTCTGTAAAATCAATACTGTATCCACAAGGCACTGAATTACCCTGGGCGATTTGAATTTTTTGTAATCTATACTTTACGGCCCTAATACCAACATTAAAATAATCACTTATACAAGAAATATCTCCATTACATTCAGAATATAGTTTTGTAAGAATGTTTGTTGGCATAAGAGCAAGAGAAGCCGCATTGTTTGCTTGCCATTCTTTATCACTATTTCGCTCAATATAATCATTCACACATATGTAATCAGTGTTATGAGGATGGAACCAAAAGTGTGACAGCTCATGCATTGCAATATACACTTTTGACTTGTATGTTCTGTTTTTATTAATTGATATCCCGGTTGCGTTATTTCCGAATACTATCATGCCTCTAATATCGGGTTCATCATAATCAATTTCTTGTAAATGAATCCCTTCTTTCTTTATCAAATCGAACGGATTTAGTGGATAGTCCTTTTCTGTGATTCCGATTTCCTTAAGTTTATTCAATACGACTCTCTCTAGTCTATTATATTCTATATAGCCCCTAATCATTTTTCCCCTTTCTGTCGCTACATTCTTTTAATCATTTCGTAAAATTGTAACATTTTCTCCATGTCTTCTTTAGATATCTTTTTTTCTTGCATTTCTTTTGCAAAGCTAAAATATGTGTCGTCTAATACGTACGAATTGTTACATTCGTATTTTTCTTCTGATCTTCCTATAATCCACATCGGATTAACTTGTAGAGCTTTTGCAATTGATTCAATAATTGGGACCTTAATTCTTTCGATTTCTCCATCTTCATAACGTTTAATTGTTGAATCAGCAACTTTAATTCGCGATGCAAGCTCTGACTTAGTCAAACCTCTTTCTTCTCTTGCCTCCTTTATTCTTTTACCAATTTCTAAGTTTCTCATATTCATTCCCCTTCTAAGAATTACTATTAATCACAACGCTATTATATCACATTGTATTGCACAGTGCAACTATTTAATTTAAAAAAGGTTGCATAATGCTATTGACATAATGCGACACGAATGGTACTATTGACCTATAGAAATTGCGTAGTGCAGAAAGGAGGAAACCATTGAATAATAGAAAATTAAAAGGAAAGTTGGTCGAGAAAGGTTTTATACATAAAGACCTAGCAGCAAAAGATTGCTGGAACTGTGCACTTTGTACTGTAAGTCAGAAGTTGAATGGGGTTAGGCCAATAACACTCGATGAGGCTAATATCATAGGTGACAAACTGGAACTGACAGCACAAGAATATTACGATATTTTTTTTACAACTTAGTTTGCGTAGTGCAAGATTAAGGAGGTGTTAATGTGAATTATCAAAAACCATTGATGAGTATAACAGAACTTGTGGCTATGGGATATAGCAGGTGGGATTTACAATGTTATGCTAACGCAAAAGGCGCACCTGTTATTCGAACAATTGGAGGTGGTAAGGTTCTTTTTCAAACGGATAAGATTGAAGAATTTATTCATCGGTTGCAAAGACAAAAATAATGAAAGGAGATAGCATGAATCAATTAAAGATTTTTGAAAACCCTGAGTTTGGACAAGTTAGAACCATTGAAGAAGAAGGAAAGATTTATTTCTGCGGAAGCGACATAGCTAAATCATTGGGTTACATAGAACCACACAAGGCAATTAGCAGACATTGCAAGGGTGGGATGAAACGTACCATCCCTACTACAAGCGGTAAACAAGAAATGATGGTTATAACAGAAGGTGATATTTACAGACTAGTTGTAAAATCTCAAATGCCATACGCGGAGCGATTCGAATCATGGATATTTGATGATATTGTACCTTCTGTTAGAAAACATGGAATGTATGCAACAGAGGAGCTTCTTAATAATCCAGATTTATTTATCAAGGCGTTACAAGATTTAAAAGCTGAACGAGAAGAAAAGAAAGCATTGCAAGTCGAGAATGCAAGGATGAAGCCAAAGGAGATATTTGCAGATGCAGTAGCAGCATCAAATCAGTCCATTCTCATTGGAAATCTAGCAAAACTACTCAGTCAGAATGGTGTTGAAATTGGACAAAACAGATTTTTCAACTGGTTGAGAAATCACGGTTACCTTATAAAGGGAGGTTCCCGTAGGAATATGCCTACACAAAAGTCAATGGAGCTTGGGTTATTTGAGGTCACAGAAAGGGCTATTGACAATCCTGATGGAAGTGTCAGATTAACAAGAACAACCAAAGTAACCGGAAAGGGGCAACAGTATTTTATCAATAAATTTTTAAAGGAGAAACTAAATGAAAAGTGATTTAATTTACCATGAAATGAGTGGACAGCACAGAGAGTTGCATCACATTTATGACGGTCTAGAATATGCGCATTGCATAATAAGCATCGGTGTTGCAGGAGAAATCAACAGTGATTATACAACTGATGAAATCATTCAGATACAAACCGATACGTGTAATTATTTAGAAAAAGCAATGGAAGGTATTGTTCATCTTATTGGTGCGCATTCAAATTTAAAGGAGGACAAG
>JAEZKD010000281.1 GCA_023415655.1 Bacillota bacterium
TCTAAGCGTGGTGAGGAAGTAAGAATCATGACACCTGAAATTCCTGATAAAAAGATGGTTTTTTATGTCACACAATCTTATTATCGACAGCTCGTAGATGCAGGGGTAAAGGTCTATCAATTTAAACCTGGATTTTTACATGCAAAATGTTTTGTATGTGATGATCAAATTGCAACGGTAGGAACGATAAATTTAGACTTTCGTAGCTTGTATCTTCACTTTGAATGTGGAGTTTACTTGTACAAAACCTCAACCGTACTCGATGTCAAACATGATTTTGAGGAAACACTGGCACAGTGCGTTGAAATGACACATGATTTATTGGTACGAAGATTGCCAATACGAATCATTCAAGGATTACTACGCTTATTCTCACCATTAATGTGAGAAATAAAGGAGGAGGCTTTATGGCAATATTGATTGATGGAAAGATGATTTCAACACAGATAAAAGAGGAATTAAAGGTTAAGGTAGCCCAGTTAAAGGAACAGGAGATAGAGGTTACCTTAGCAGTGATCCAAGTTGGTAAGGATCCTGCTTCTAGTGTATACGTTGGAAACAAGAAAAAGGCATGTGAGTATATTGGAATTCGTTCACTTTCCTATGAATTATCAGAAGAAACAACACAAGAAGAGCTATTAAGCCTAATTGAAACCTTAAATGAACGAGAGGATGTGAATGGAATTTTAGTTCAACTCCCACTACCAGCTCACATCAAAGAAGATACTATCATAGAAGCGATCGATCCGAAAAAGGACGTGGATGGTTTCCATCCTCAAAGTGTCGGAAGATTAAGCATTGGTCAAAAGGGCTTTGTGTCTTGTACTCCAGCTGGTGTGATTCAATTACTAAAACGTTCAGGCATTGAGATCGAAGGGAAAGAATGTGTAGTACTAGGAAGAAGTAATATCGTTGGTAAACCAATGGCATTGCTACTTCTTCGTGAGAATGCTACGGTTACGATTTGTCATTCGAAAACTAAGGATTTAAAGAGTATTACCAAACGAGCTGAGATTCTCGTTGTTGCAATTGGAAAACCAAAGTATATCACGAAAGATTATGTAAAGGATGGAGCGGTTGTAATCGATGTCGGAATCCATCGCGATGAAAATAACAAGCTATGTGGTGATGTTGATTTTGATTCGGTAGCTCAGGTGGCATCTGCAATTACACCAGTTCCAGGTGGAGTTGGGCCAATGACAATTGCTATGTTAATGAATAATTGTGTAGAAAGCGCAATGATGTAAGCATTCAGCAAAAGCTGTTTGACTAACTTTCTAAATTTTATATAAAGAATTGAAAATTATCATTTTACTATTTGAATTTTAATAAAAAACTGTTACAATTAGTGAAGTGATATTACAAAAATGGTAATAAGTTGCCAATAGAAAGGTTTTATGTAATGAATATATTTTTTATCTCACTCGGTTGTGACAAAAATCTAGTTGACAGCGAGGTAATGTTAGGATTAATTAGAGAACGCGGTTTCGTTATAACGAATGATGAAACAGAAGCGGATATTATTGTTGTGAATACATGTTGTTTTATTCATGATGCAAAAGAAGAAAGTATCAATGCAATTCTTGAAATGGCAGAATACAAAAAGACAGGTCGTTGTAAAGGATTGATTGTATCAGGATGTCTTGCTCAGCGTTATAAAGAAGAAATTACCAATGAAATTCCTGAGGTGGATGCATTGCTTGGGTCTACTAGCTATGATGCAATTAACGAAGTGATTGATCGTGTTCTAGAAGGCGAAAAAGCACAAGCATTCAAAGATATTGATTACCTTACCGATGTAAAGACCAATCGTGTCAATACAACTGGCGGTTACTTTTCTTACTTAAAGATTGCAGAGGGCTGTGATAAGCGCTGCACTTATTGTATTATTCCAAAATTACGTGGGAACTACCGCTCCGTACCAATGGAACGTCTGTTGGAGGAAGCTCGATTTTTAGTAGAAGGTGGAGCAAAGGAATTAATTTTGATTGCACAAGAGACCACCGTATATTGTGTGGATTTGTATGGTGAAAAATCACTTCCAAAGTTATTGAGAGAGCTTTGTAAGATAGAAGGCTTAGAATGGATTCGTATCCAGTATTGCTATCCAGAAGAGATTACAGATGAACTCATTGAAGTAATCAAAACAGAACCAAAGATTTGCCATTATCTTGATATTCCAATTCAACATGCGTCCGATACGATTTTAAAGCGTATGGGTAGAAGAACAAACAACCAAGAGTTGAGAGATCTGATTGCAAAGCTTCGTCGTGAAATACCAGACATTGCCCTTCGTACTTCACTAATCACTGGTTTTCCACAAGAAACGCAAGAAGATCATGAGATATTAAAAGCCTTTGTTTCAGAAATGAAATTTGAGCGATTAGGTGTATTTACGTATTCCAAGGAAGAGGATACACCTGCAGCTAAGATGCCAGGTCAGATTACAAAGAAAGTAAAAGTACAAAGACAAAAGGAACTGATGGAGTTACAGCAACAAATTGCATTTGAAAAAGCTGAGTCCATGGTTGGAAAACGATTAAAGGTAATGATTGAAGGGAAACTTGTGGAAGAGAATATCTTTATCGGTCGTACCTTCATGGATGCTCCAAACATTGATGGATATATATTTGTGAATACACAGGATGAATTAATGTCAGGAGAATTTGTGGAAGTTCTTGTCACGGAAGCAAAAGAATATGATTTAATAGGGACAGCCGAATAGGCTTAAGGAGGAAGTTATGAATCTGCCAAATAAGATTACAGTGTTTCGAGTAATTATGATACCAATATTTTTAATTCTCATGCTGGTCGAGGGGATACCGAATGGGAAGATTTATGCGGCTATCGTATTTGCTGTCGCTAGTTGTTCTGACTTTATAGACGGTTATCTGGCTAGAAAGTATAACCTTGTAACGAATTTTGGTAAGTTTATGGATCCACTTGCAGACAAATTATTAGTATGTTCTGCATTAATCTGCTTTGTCTCATTTGGGACGGTACCATCTTGGGTAGTTATCGTGATTGTGGCAAGAGAGTTCATAATAAGTGGGTTCCGTTTGGTTGCCTCAGATAATGGTTTGGTTTTGGCAGCAAGCTATTGGGGGAAATTCAAAACTGCAACCCAGATGGTAATGTGTGTGTTGTTTATTGTTAACTTAAATCACCCTGTATTTAATGCAATTGAACAAATCTTTTTATGGGTATCCTTTGCATTAACGGTAATTTCATTAATTGATTATTTGGTAAAGAATCGAAATATAATTCTTGATGGTAAAATGTAGAGAGGTAATGGTATGACGCAGGAAGAGATTGTGATCAAGCGACTTAGAGAAAAGAATTACAAATTCTCAAGTGCAGAATCATGTACGGGTGGGCTTCTGATTAGTACATTGATCAATGTACCTGGGGCTTCGCAAGTCATTGATGAGGGATTTATTACGTATGCGAATGAAGCGAAAATCAAATATCTTTCTGTGAAAAAAGAGACCTTAGAGCAAAAGGGCGCTGTGAGTGAAGAGACTGCTTGTGAGATGGCTCATGGACTTTATCAATTTACCAAGGCACAAGTGACCGTCTCTACGACAGGAATTGCTGGACCTGATGGTGGAACGAAGGAAAAGCCAGTTGGGACAGTTTATGTTGGATGTTGTGTTTGCGGTCAAGTTTATGTAAAGCATCTACAGCTACATGGAGATCGTATCTCCATACGTTCTCAAACCGTAACAGCGGCACTAAAGTTTATAACCGATTGTCTCTTTGACCATGAAAATAGTTTAATTACCTCATGAAGAGTAGTTTCTATTCGAAAGTGCAAAAATACGTAAAAATAATGAATAAACTACATGATTTACCATACAATTGACATAATCCAGTGTTATCTTTTCCTTAGAACATAAGAAAAGTGATATGCTTTGGCATTGACTTTTAGTTGTGATAAAGTAAAGGAGACATGTATTATGAGCGATAAAAAATATAGGCGTTATGCCATTATAGCTTTGCTATGCATGATATGTGTTAGTGGATGTAAGCAAAAGGAGGAGCTAAGGGATAATACCCCAAGTACTCCTATGAAAGAAGCAACTATCACAGAGGTACCAACACAGGAAATTGAAATTACAAAAGAATTAGAACCTAAGATACAGGGACTTGACGATATGAAGGAATTATCTATTTATTCCATTGATAGTCAATCAGCAGAAAAGATATCCATAACAGCTATGATTAGCAACGAAAAGGAAATCACACCAGCGATGATTGTGGATAAAGTTGTGGAATCAATTGCAGATGAGACCTATACCATTGGAATTGATAGTGTTACAACAGAAGATGATATTGTTATTGTTAGCTTTTTGGATGATCAACCACCAGTAACCAATGTTGGAAGTTCAGTAGAAGGTGAGATTTTGGATGCAATTGCTCAAAGTCTTTTAGATAATTTAGATGATTATCACAAAGTTATCTTTCGTGTTATGGGAGGTCCATATCAATCAGGACATATTGAGTTAGAACTGAATACAATTTATATGGAATCCAAATAAGAACAAAACAAGGGTTCTTGCAGGCCTACGAATCACCTGCAGGAGCCCTTTTATAATTCTTGCAATCATGCTATATACTAGATATAATAAAACAAGTATGACTTAAGAGGTAAATATGAGTAAAGTAATTATTATCGGTGGTGGTGCCGCTGGAATGATGGCAGCAATTATGGCTGCAAAGCAGCATCACGATGTGACCTTATTAGAAAAAAATGAAAAATTAGGGAAGAAGATATATATCACAGGCAAAGGGCGTTGTAACATTACGAATGCTTCTGATCTCGATGTTATTTTTAATAACGTTGTAACGAATAAGAAGTTCCTATATAGTTCCTTGTATTCGTTTACGAATACAGATACCATACAATTTTTTGAAGACAATGGGTTAAGAACGAAGGTTGAACGTGGAAATCGAGTATTTCCAGTGTCCGATCACTCTTCTGATGTCATATCCACACTCGATCATTGTATGAGACGGTTAGGTGTAGAAATCTACCTGAATACAGAGGTGTCTGAGCTACTCCTAAATGAAGAAGGTCATTTTACAGCGGTTAAGCTTAGCAATGGGAAAAAGCTTACGGCAGATGCTTGTATTGTTGCCACAGGTGGACTATCTTATCCAAGTACTGGCTCTACAGGAGATGGCTATCGGTTTGCGCAGGGACTTGGACATACCATCACACCAAGAAATCCTTCGCTTGTGTCGATGCATCTTATGGAAGAAGAAGCAAAACAGCTACAAGGCTTATCTTTAAAGAACATTGAAGTCAAAGTAACCGTAAAAGAGGTGAAAGAGACAACCAAGGAAGAGAATGGGAAAAAGAAAAAGAATAAACTCAAACCAGGGAAAGAGCTCTATTCAGCATTTGGTGAGATGTTATTTACTCATTTTGGTGTAAGTGGACCAGTCATCTTAAGTGGTACCAGTCTTTTATTACCATACCTGAATGATTGTGTAATGCAATTATCGATAGATTTAAAACCTGCGTTGTCAAATGAACAATTAGATGCTAGAATCTTAAGGGATTTTGAGGAATTTAAAAATAAGCAATTTAAAAATTCACTCGATCAACTATTGCCACAGAAATTAATAGGAATTATAATAAACCTATGTGGAATTTCACCTGAAAAGCAGGTCAATGCTATCACAAAGGAAGAAAGAACAACCCTAGTGAATACATTAAAAAATCTTACTTTTACCATAGCAAGATTTGGTGGCTTTAATGAAGCGGTAATCACCAAGGGTGGAATCGATGTGAAGGAAATTGACCCAACAACCATGGAGTCCAAGTTGGCAAAGGGGGTCTATTTTGCGGGTGAAGTACTCGATTTGGATGCTTTAACGGGTGGTTATAATTTACAGATTGCTTGGTCTACTGGTGCAGCAGCTGGAACTCATGTATGTGAGTCTCTATAGAGCGACTATAGTCCTATAAAGAAGAATGAACCAACCACAATAAGTAATGACGTACGTTTTGTGAAAGAGAAAAAGGCGAATATGAGAAAGCGTGAAAAGATAAGATAATTTGGAGGATGTTATGAAAAATTATAGTATTGCGATAGATGGACCTGCAGGAGCGGGAAAAAGTACCATTGCAAAATTGATAGCAAATCAACTAGGATATATCTATATTGATACAGGTGCTATGTATCGTGCGATGGGCTTATACCTTTCTGAACATGAGATATCACTAAATCAAGAAGAAGAGATTTCTAAAGCATGTAAAGAAGTAGATATCACAATTGCATTTGAAGATGGTGAGCAGCAGGTAATCTTGAATGGTGAGAATGTAACAGGGAGAATACGATCTCCGAAAGCTTCTTTGATGGCCTCCTCTTGTTCTGCCTTACAACCGGTTCGTGAAAAACTAGTAGAATTACAACAAAAGCTTGCTAGTACAACCAGTGTTGTAATGGATGGACGTGACATTGGTACGAAAGTATTACCACATGCTGATTTAAAAATTTATCTTACTGCAAGTTCATCGGTTCGAGCAAAGCGAAGATATGATGAAATGGTTGCTAAAAATGAAGAATGTAATCTAGAAGAGATTGAAACAGCGATTATCGAACGAGATTATCGTGATATGAATCGTGAAATTTCTCCATTGTGTCAAGCAAGTGATGCAATTTTATTAGATAGTTCCTATATGACAATTGATGAAGTAGTTCAAAAGGTAATTACTTTATTTGAAGAAAAGAAGTAGAGTTAAGACTGTTTGGAAAGAGGTTTTTATGAAGGTAACTTTAGCCAAAACTGCTGGTTTTTGCTTTGGGGTACAAAGAGCGGTAGAAAAAGTATATGATGAGATACCCAAAGGAGAAAAGGTTTATACGTATGGTCCCATTATTCATAATGAAGAAGTTGTAAGCGACCTAGAAAACAAAGGAGTTCTGGTAGTTAATGACATCAATGAATTGAAAAATCTTGACAAGGGTACAATAGTGATAAGATCTCATGGGCTTGAAAAGAAAGTGTATGACGAAATGGAGCAAATTACCGAAGATGGAAAACAAAAGTTTTCTATCGTAGATGCAACTTGCCCGTTTGTTTTAAAAATTCATCGAATTGTGCAACAACAAAGTGAATCTGGGCGTAAGATTATTATCATTGGAGATAGTAAGCATCCAGAAGTTCAAGGAATTATGGGTTGGTGCGTCACAACACCTATTGTTGTGAGTTCTGTGGACGATGTTGAAAAATTATCGTTTTCTTCGGATGAAAAACTGTGTATTGTAGCTCAAACGACATTTAATTACAAGAATTTTCAAGAATTAGTTGAAATTATTGAGAAAAAGGGTTATGATATACTTGTTCTAAATACGATATGCAACGCGACTGAGGAGAGGCAAACAGAAGCGAGTGAACTCGCAAAGCATTCCGATGCAATGGTTGTAATCGGCGGAAAGCATAGTTCAAATACTAGAAAGCTTTATGAAATTTCTAAAAAGGAATGTGCAAATACTTACTATATACAGAAACTTATTGACCTGGATTTAAATCAACTTAAATCTTTTCGTAGCGTAGGTATTACTGCAGGGGCTTCCACCCCAAACAATATTATCAAGGAGGTTCATACTAGAATGTCAGAAATGAGTTTTGAACAATTATTGGAGGAGTCATTAGTAACAATACACAACGGAGAGGTAGTCGATGGTACAGTTATTCGTGTTAAAGAAGATGAAATTGTCTTAAATATTGGTTACAAGGCTGATGGTATCATTACCAGAAGTGAATATACAAACCAACCTAACGTTGATCTTAGAACTCTTGTAAACGAAGGAGATGTCTTAACTGTTAAAGTATTAAAAGTAAATGACGGTGAAGGACAGGTTCTTTTAACTTATAAGAGATTAGCAGCTGAAAAGGGAAGCAAGAGATTAGAAGAAGCTTTCAATAACAAAGAAGTACTAAAAGCTAAGGTAGCTGCAGTATTAGATGGTGGCTTAAGCGTTATTATTGATGAAGCAAGAATCTTCATTCCAGCTAGCCTAGCAAGCGACACTTATGAAAAGAATCTTGACAAGTTCAAGGATCAAGAAATTGAATTCGTAATTACTGAGTTCAATCCAAAGAGAAGAAGAATTATTGGTGACCGTAAGCAGTTATTAGTAGCTAAAAAAGCTGAACTAGCAAAACAACTTTTCGAAAAAATTAAAGTTGGTGATACAGTAACTGGTACTGTTAAGAACGTGACAGATTTTGGTGCATTCATCGATTTAGGTGGTGCAGATGGTCTTCTTCACATCTCCGAAATGTCTTGGGGACGTATTGAAAATCCTAAGAAAGTATTCAAGGTTGGCGATACGGTGAAAGCATTTATAAAGGATATTCAAGGTGAAAAGATTGCATTAAGCCTTAAGTTTGCAGATGAAAATCCATGGGCTAATGCAGAAGAAAAATATGCAGTTGGTAACGTAGTAACTGGTAAGGTTGCTCGTATGACAGATTTCGGTGCATTCGTTGAATTAGTACCTGGTGTTGATGCATTATTACATGTATCCCAGATTTCAAAAGAACACATCGAAAAACCAGCAGATGTATTAAAGATTGGTCAGGAAGTAACAGCTAAGATTGTTGACTTCAACAATGAAGATAAGAAAATTAGCTTAAGTATCAAAGCATTAGAAGCACCAGCAGAAGAAGCTGAGGTACAAGCAGAGGCTAACGCTGAGGCTGATGCAGAGTAATTCATTTTGAAATAGAACGAACTAAGAGTGTGGGGGCTTCACCTCACACTTTTTTCAATGTATAGGAAGCTTTAAGTTCCCTGTCCATTGAATGTTGCATTCGCAAACCACAGCAGGAAAAGAGTTTTGCAAGCGAAACTCTTTGTTCATTAAAAAGAGAAGCTAATAGGAGATACGAAGATGACAGATAGCTATGAAGTGTTCAAAACAAAAGTATTTGAGTTGACTAAAATTGATTTGAATGCCTACAAAGAACGTCAGATGAAGCGACGCATTGATTCTTTAATTGGTAAACATAAAATTACATCCTATATGGATTACGTACAGGTGTTAAAAACAAATAAGGTACTATTTGATGAGTTTGTAAATTATCTAACGATTAATGTATCCGAATTCTACCGTAATCCAGAACAATGGGCGTTATTAGAAAAAGAGATACTACCATTCTTAATGGCACAATCTTCTCAACTTAAGATTTGGAGTGCAGCCTGTTCTACAGGAGATGAGCCGTACTCGTTGGTTATGTTGTTGTCAAAATTCTTACCAATGAATAAAATTAAGATAATTGCTACCGATATCGATAAACAGGTATTGGATAAAGCGAGGATGGGACTTTATAACATAAAGAGTTTGAAGGGGTTGCCGCCTGAATTCTTGAAGAAGTTTTTTACACCAATCAATGATACTACATATCAGATTTCAGATAGTGTGAAAGCTTGTGTAGAGTTTCGCGAACATAATCTTTTAAAAGATATCTATCCATCCAATATGGATCTCATTGTTTGTCGTAATGTCTTAATCTATTTCACTGAGGAAGCAAAAAATGAAATTTATAAGAAGTTCAATGCTGCCTTACGAAAAGATGGTGTTTTGTTTGTTGGAAGTACAGAACAAATCATTCAACCACAGAATATGAATTTTGGGTCTTTAAAATCATTTTTCTATGTGAAAAAATAGCATTGTAAGCTTATGATAAAAGAGGGGATCGTATTCGGATGCGAAGCCCCTTTTATCCTCTTTTATTAGCAAAAAGTGCAGGGAAAAAGAAACAAAAAGACAAGTAAATTTGTGGTTGATTTTTTATATGTAATCGGTTATATTGATACATAGGTAATGATGAGGAAAGGAAAAGGTCAAAATGCAAAGTACAGTAAGAGTTGCAGTCGATGCAATGGGCGGCGATAATTCTCCGGTGGAGATTGTAAAAGGCGCAGTCGACGCTGTTAACGAATGCCCTGAAATCACAGTACACTTAGTTGGACAGGAGAAGATTCTCAACACAGAACTTTCCAAGTATTCTTATGACAAGAATCGTATGATTGTTGTGAATGCGACTGAAGTCATAACGAATGACGAACCACCAGTGACAGCGATTCGTAAGAAGAAGGATTCTTCGATTGTTGTAGCATTGAATCTTGTGAAGCATCAAGAAGCAGATGCTTTTGTTTCAGCAGGAAGCACTGGAGCTGTATTGGTTGGAGCTCAATTGATTGCTGGAAGGATAAAAGGGGTTGAACGCCCTCCATTAGCACCATTAATACCTACAATGAATGGGGTATCCTTACTTGTAGATTGTGGTGCGAATGTGGATGCAAGAGCAACACATTTAGTTCAATTTGCAAAGATGGGTTCTATCTATATGGAGAATGTAGTGGGAATTAAGAATCCAAGAGTTGCAATTGTGAACATTGGAGCCGAAGAAGAAAAAGGCAATATGCTTGTAAAAGAGACATTTCCTTTGTTGAAAAATTGTAATGACATCAACTTCATAGGCAGTATAGAAGCAAGGGAGATTCCGAATGGAGCAGCAGATGTCATTGTTTGCGAAGCATTTGTTGGTAATGTAATTTTGAAGCTTTACGAAGGTCTTGCAATGGCATTGGTAAAGAAAATCAAAGAAGGTTTGACAAGTACTAAGATAAGCACGATCGGTGCTGCTTTAGCAAAACCAGCACTGAAACGTACACTAAAGGATTTTGATTTGACTCAATATGGTGGAGCACCAATGCTAGGATTGAATGGACTAGTAGTAAAGAGCCATGGTAGCTCACACGCCGTAGAAATTAAGAACTCAATCATTCAATGTATAGCATTCAAAGAAAATGATATCACAGGCAAAATAAAAGCCAATATCTCAAGTATTGAATAAGATGTAATCCAATTGGATACATGTAATATGGAAAAGGGAAAGGTGAACAACTATGGAATTTGAAAAATTACAAAAAATTATTAGCGAAGTATTAAACATTGATGCAGATGAGATTACAATGGATACTACATTTGTGGATGATTTAGGAGCAGATAGTCTTGATGTTTTCCAGATCATTATGGGTATTGAAGAGGAATTTGATATTGAAATTCCGAATGAAGAAGCTGAAAACATTGTTACCGTAGCAGATGCGGTTGAGCAGATCAAAAATGCATTAAATTAATGAATTGGGGTGTTGCCAACATAGTGCTCATGGCAACACCCTATTTTTTAAAGGAGAACATGATGAGTGAAGTATTAGGGACAAAGCGTCTTGTGTTGTTTGAACAAATCATTGGTTTCACATTTACTAAGAAGGAAATATTACGACAAGCATTAACCCACAGCTCATTTGCGAATGAGAAAAGATTATCGAAGCTATCGAATAATGAGCGGTTGGAGTTTCTTGGTGACGCAGTATTAGAATTGACTACAAGCGAATGGCTTTATGAAAACTATCAGGACTGTCCAGAAGGAGACATGACAAAGCTAAGAGCAAGTATGGTGTGTGAACCAACGCTTGCACTATGCGCAAAAGAGATGAATCTTGGTAAATATATCTATTTAGGCAAGGGGGAGGACTCCACTGGAGGTAGAGAAAGAGATTCTATTTTGTCAGATGCGTTAGAAGCGGTCATTGGAGCTATTTATGTGGATGGTGGTTTTGCTAGTGCAAAAGAGTTTATCAGCAAACATATCCTGGCTGATATTGAGCATAAAAAGCTCTTTTATGATAGCAAGACTATCTTACAGGAAATTGTACAAAGTGAATATCGTCAGCACTTAAGTTATGAGTTATTGGAAGAGGTGGGACCAGATCACAACAAGAAATTTACTGTATTAGCAAGAATGGAATCTATGACCTTAGAAAAGGGCAGTGGTAGAACGAAAAAGGCGGCGGAGCAGGAGGCAGCCTATCGTTCGATTTTAAGGTTAAGAAAAGAAAAAGAGAACGAGAGTTAATCTAGATTAATTAAAAAAGGGGAATTCAATGTATTTAAAAAGTATTGAAGTGCATGGGTTTAAATCGTTCGCTAATAAGATAACATTCCAGTTTAACAACGGTATTACGGGTATTGTTGGGCCAAATGGTTCTGGAAAAAGTAATGTAGCGGATGCAGTCCGTTGGGTACTTGGCGAGCAGAGTGCAAAACAACTTCGTGGAGCAAATATGCAAGATGTTATCTTTTCTGGAACACAGATGCGTAAATCGCTAGGCTTTGCCTATGTTGCGATCACATTAGATAATTCAGATCATCAGCTACCAATTGACTATAAGGAAGTGACCGTTTCACGTCGAGTATATCGCTCGGGTGAAAGTGAATATATGATCAATGGGACTCACTGTCGTTTACGTGATGTGCAAGAGCTTTTCTTTGATACAGGAATTGGTAAGGAAGGGTACTCTATCATCGGACAGGGTCAAATTGATAAAATCTTAAGTGGAAAACCAGAAGAACGTCGTGAATTATTTGATGAAGCTGCTGGTATTGTTAAGTTTAAAAAACGTAAGTTTATGGCTGAGAAAGAGCTAGAACAGGAACGTTTGAATCTTTCTCGTGTCACAGACATTATAAGTGAAATAGAACGTAACATTGGCCCGTTGGAAAAGCAAGCTGAGGTTGCGAAGGAATATCTGCGCTTAAAAGAAAACCTAAAGAACATCGAAGTCAATCAATTCTTAATTGATTACAATAAAAATGCGCAAACCAAGGTTGAGGTAGAGCAAAAGCTTAACATTGTTAATGATGATCTTGCAATGACACAAAAAGACTTTGAGGTAACCAAAACAGAATATGAACGTTTGGAAGCGGAAATAGAAACTCTTCAAACCGAATTAGAGACAGCACGTGCTAGAAAAAGTGAACTTCAATTGTTGATTGAGAAAACTGATGGTGAGATTAAGGTATTACAAGAACAGATTGTAAGCATCAATCAAAATGATTCACAGTTTAACCAACGCATCGAAGCGTTACATCAAAATAGATTAGAGCGAGAAAAAGAACAGGAAACGTATCGCAAGGAAAAACAACAAATCGACGAAAAATTAAAGATGTTGGAGCAGGAAAAAACAAAAGCCTCCGATGTTGTGGAAGCGATTCGTTTACAGATTGTCAACCTAACGAAAGAGATTGAAGAATGTAATAATGATATCTTTCGTTCTTTGAATGAGAATGGTACCATAAAGACCAATATACAAAAATATGAGACGATTTCTGAACAAAATTCAATTAAAAAAGCAGAAATCAACCAAAAGATTCTGAAAATCAAAAGTGAAGAATCGATGGTTCAGATGAATATCAATCAGATGCAAGCTAAGGTCAATGACGTATCTATAAAAATCGATCAATTCACGAAAGACAATCAAGAGCTCCAAAATCAGATGAACCAAAAACAGCAAGAAATAGAGTCTACCACCAATGAGATGAATCAAAAGAATCAACAGTATTTATCTTTGAATGCGAAACTTGAATCGTTAAGAAACTTAACAGAACGCTATGATGGCTATGGGAATAGTATTCGTAAGGTGATGGAACAAAAAGAGAATCAAAAAGGGATTCTTGGCGTAGTTGCTGACTTAATTCATGTAGATAAAAATTATGAAATAGCCGTAGAAACTGCATTAGGTGGAAGTATTCAAAATATTGTTACAGATTCAGAAGAGACAGCGAAGGCTTTGATTGAGTATTTGAAAAAGAATAAATTCGGACGAGCTACGTTTTTACCGTTAACTAGTATCCAGCCATATCAATCCTTAAATCAAGACGTGTTAAAGGAGGCAGGAGTTATCGGTATCGCTAGTAGCCTTGTTAAGGTTGAGGAGCGATTTGCAACGTTAGCTCAATACCTGTTAGGACGTATCCTTGTTGTTGATACGATTGATCATGCAATCTTGATTGCTAGGAAGTATAAATACTCACTTCGTATCGTAACATTAGATGGAGAGCAATTAAATCCTGGTGGTTCGTTATCTGGTGGTGCCTTTAAGAATTCGAGTAATCTACTTGGACGTCGTCGTGAGATTGAAGACCTTGAGGAAGTACTCTTAAAATTAAAGAATGATCTTCAGCAGATGAACATAACCATTACCAAAGCAAAAGAGTTTCGTCTTTCTCTTCGCGAGAAGCTAGAAATGAATAAAAAAGAGCTTCAAGAATTGCTCGTTCATGAAAATACAGCGAAGATGAATCTGAATCAAGAAGTTGAAAAGACAAGTAAGATGAATACAACGTATCTTGAATATGCGAGTGAGCTTCGCTTGATTGAAGAACAAAACGATGAGTTATCTGAAAATATAAAACGTCTCCAGACGGCATTACTTGAAAATCAAGAAGCGAAAAAGCAGCGTGAAGCTAGAATCGAAGAATGCAATCAGTTGTTAGAGCAACAACGTCAAAAAGAGACAATGACCAATGACAGTTCTTCCAAATTATTGATTGAATACTCAAATTTAGAGCAAAGTAATCAATATGCCTATGAAAATATAAGACGTGTACAGCGTGAAATTGACAAGCTAAAGGAAGAGGAAGCTCAGATTCGCAAGGAGGCTTTAAGCTATGCGAGTGTTCGTAAGGAAAAAGAGGATCAGATTCTAGTGTGTCAAAATCAGAGAGATACAGCCAGTCAAGAATTAACCTCTCTGGAAGAAAAATTGATTCATTTATTTGAGAACAAAGAGAAAATGACGAAAAGTCATAAGGGCTTCTTTACAAAACGTGAGGAGTTACAAAGCCGTATCGGAATGCTCGATAAAGAAGGATTTCGCCTTCAGAATCAGATGGATAAGCTGGCTGAAGTAATCGATACTCAGATTACATACATGTGGGATGAGTATGAACTTACGTTATCAACAGCAAAAGAGTATGAAAAAGAAGAGTATTCCTATCCAGTAACGAATAAAAAAGAAATTGGAGAACTCAAAAACCGCATTCGCCAATTAGGGGATGTGAATGTCAATGCGATTGAAGATTATAAAAATCTTTCCGAGCGATATGTCTTCTTAACCACTCAACGAGAAGATTTATTGAAAGCGGAAGAAACCCTAATTGGCATTATTCACGAGCTCGACGAAGAAATGCGTCGTCAGTTTGAGGAGAAGTTTGAACAGATCAAAGAGCAGTTTGATATTGTCTTCAAGGAATTATTCGGTGGGGGAAAGGGAACACTGGAGTTGACTGAGGATGAAGACATTCTAGAAGCTGGTATTCGAATCATTGCACAACCGCCTGGCAAAAAGCTTCAGAATATGATGCAGCTTTCTGGTGGTGAGAAAGCATTAACCGCAATTTCATTGTTGTTTGCAATTCAGAATCTGAAACCATCACCATTTTGTCTACTTGATGAGATTGAAGCTGCCTTAGATGATTCGAATGTGAAGCGTTATGCTAATTATCTGCATAAGCTCACCAAACATACGCAATTTATCATTATTACACATCGTCGTGGAACAATGGCAGCTGCAGACGTGTTATATGGTATTACAATGCAAGAAAAGGGTGTATCTACTCTTGTCAGTGTTTCTCTGATTGAAGAGAAGCTAGATTCTTGATCTTAAGGGTTTAGTGTTGACATTAGATAAAAAAAGAAATATGATGATTAGTATTAATCAAATAATCAGAGGTGAAGAAGTTGGGAGAAAAGAAAGGTTTTTTTAGTCGTTTAGCATCTGGCTTAGCAAAGACACGCGATAGTATTTTAACTAGTGTGGAATCCATCTTTAGTGGTTCTTCTGCAATTGATGATGACTTCTATGAGGAATTGGAAGAGATTCTGATTATGGCAGATTTAGGTATTAATACAACAACAGCTGTGATTGAGAATCTGAAAGCTAAGGTTAAGGAACATAAAATTCGTGATCCAAAGGAATGTAAAAACTTATTAAAGGCAAGTATGAGAGAACAAATGAGTCTTCCAGACAATGCCTATGAATTCGAGAATAGAAAATCCGTTGTTCTTTTGATTGGTGTCAATGGAGTAGGTAAAACTACGAGTGTTGGTAAGTTAGCAGGACAGCTCAAAGACAAAGGCAAAAAGGTTATGGTTGCAGCAGCAGATACATTCCGTGCAGCAGCCATTGAACAATTGACCGAATGGGCACACCGTGCGCATGTTGATATTATCGCCCAAAAAGAAGGCTCAGATCCTGCTGCGGTTATTTATGATGCAGTAACAGCAGCGAAATCTAGAAATGTGGATGTCTTAATCTGTGATACAGCAGGACGTCTTCATAATAAAAAGAATCTGATGGAGGAGCTTAGAAAGATTGATCGTGTTATTGAACGAGAATATCCAGATGCTTACCGTGAAACTTTAGTAGTTCTAGATGGAACAACTGGTCAGAATGCTTTATTGCAAGCGAAACAGTTCAATGACGTTGCTGAGATTTCTGGTATTGTGTTAACTAAGCTTGATGGGACTGCAAAGGGTGGTATTGCAATTGCAATTCAGTCAGAGCTAAAGATACCAGTCAAATACATTGGTGTTGGGGAACAGATTGACGATTTACAAAAGTTCAACCCAGATGATTTTATCAATGCACTTTTTGGCAAAGAAGAGGAATAGGAAAAGGATTACAAAAACTAAAACTTGATCTCAAAAGTTACAGGATGTCAATGTAAGATATTAGTAATGAGTATCAAATAGCAGATACGATTAGGATGGTAACTCTAGTAGCAATGTAGAGTTACCATTACTATGATGTGCTTAGTATTGATTTTCTACAACTTTTAGAGTAGCCATAATGGCAGATAGGAGCACACTATGATGACGTTAGAGAAATTTGAAGAAGCAAGTGAAGCAGTAATCAAAGTTACCAATCGAACCAAGTTAGTATACAGTGAATATTTTTCTGAGATGATAGGCAACAAGGTATATCTAAAACCAGAAAATATGCAGTATACTGGCGCTTATAAAGTACGTGGGGCCTATTACAAGATTAGTACATTATCCAATGAGGAAAGAGACAAGGGGTTAATCACAGCTTCTGCAGGAAATCACGCTCAAGGTGTTGCTTATGCAGCTAAGGTTTATGGTGCAAAAGCCGTGATTGTAATGCCAACGACAACTCCTTTGATTAAAGTTAACCGTACAAAGAGTTACGGTGCAGAAGTAATTCTGTATGGGAATGTCTATGATGAATCCTGCCAATATGCAGAAAAGCTAGCCAAGGAAAAAGGTTATACTTTCATTCATCCTTTCAATGATGAGGGAGTTGCAACTGGGCAGGGATCCATTGCAATGGAAATTATTAAAGAACTACCAACCGTTGATTACATCTTATGTCCAATTGGTGGTGGCGGCTTATTAGCTGGAGTGTCCACCTTGGCGAAATTACTCAATCCTAGCATCAAGGTAGTTGGAGTAGAACCAAGTGGTGCAGCCTGTATGAAAGCCTCCATAGAAGCTGGGCATGTTGTATCCCTTCCAGTGGTAGATACCATTGCTGATGGTACTGCAGTGAAGACACCAGGGGATATCATTTTTCCGTACATACAAAAAAATGTTGACGATATTATCACCGTAGATGATCGTGAATTAATCGTTAGTTTTCTTGATATGGTAGAGAATCATAAAATGGTCGTAGAGAATTCAGGCCTTTTAACCGTTGCTGCATTAAAGAAGTTAGATGTGAAAGGCAAGAAAATCGTGTCCATTCTAAGTGGTGGTAACATGGATGTAATTACAATGTCATCCATCGTTCAGAATGGGTTAATCGAACGTGGCAGAATCTTTACGGTATCTGTTCAATTACCAGATAAACCAGGAGAATTAGTCAATGTTGCTTCGATTATTGCTAAGGAACAAGGCAATGTCATTCGTTTGGATCACAATCAGTTCGTTAGTATTAATCGTAACACCGCAGTCGAGTTACGTATCACAATGGAAGCCTTTGGACATGAACACAAAGAACAGATTGTCAAAGCATTAGAAAAGAAGGGCTACCATCCAGAATTAGTGCAGCCAAAGGGAATTTATATGTAACTTACATACACAGGTGTCAAACTCCTAAGTGGATTTGATGCCTGTGTTTTCATGCATATCTAGAATGGTGTGAGAAAGTGAAAACTATAATAGGTAAGGAGAAAGTAATTGATTCGTTTGGATAAATATGTTGCTATGGCAGACTTAGGAAGCAGAAAAAAAGTCAGAGAACTCATACAGAAGGGTGAAATTTGTGTGAATGGGGAGCCAAAGATGGACCCAGCGATTATGATTGAAAAGGATAACGATGTGGTTACTTATCGTAATTGGATTTTAACCTATCACGAACCGATTTATTATATGTTTCATAAGCCTGCAGGTTGTGTGACAGCAAAAAAGGATGACCTTCATAAGACAGTGATGGATTATATCTCTCCTTGGAATCAAAAAGGCTTGTTCCCAGTTGGAAGACTTGATCTTGATACCGAAGGCCTTTTGCTATTAACCAATGATGGGGAATTTGAACATCAACTGATGCATCCGGATAATCATGCTACAAAGACCTACTATTTTTTGGCGCTTGGTACAATAACACAAGAAGATTTACAAAAAATAAACGATGGAATCTTTCTGAATACGGAATCTGAAAAGACACGCCCTGCAAAGCTTACGGTTAATTGGGTAAAGAGCCTAACTTCACTTCAAAAAGAGCAAGAGAGAGAATACCTTTATATTAAGAATCCAAACCCAAACCAGATGGTAACTAGTGGTACTCTAAAAATCACAGAAGGGAAAAAACATCAAGTAAAACGTATGTTAAAGGCCATAGGCTGTTACGTGATTTATCTCAAGAGAATAGCAATCAATGACCTTATGTTAGATCCTTTCTTAGAACCTGGGGCTTATCGCGAGCTTACGAAAGAGGAATTACACTTATTAAAGTTTAAGACAGATAATTTCAAGGGATAAAAACAGTTAATTGAAGGATGAAGCAACCTCAATCATGAAAACAGACTAATTGTGCATACTAACTAAGTATAGTAGACATAGTTTGATTCGAGGTGTTCTGTGAAGCGAGAATATTATCTCTATTTGGATGAAAGTGAAGATGAGGAAAAGAACCTATTAACAATGGCTGGAGTCATTATTAATGTAGCGGATATTTCTGCGCTCGAGGAGGAGCTTTTTCAGATAAAAAAGCTACTGTGGGAAGAAGGGTATGTAAAAAAATATCATCCAATCCTGCATAGCAATGAGCTGAATTTTATGAAGAAGAATGCAGCAAATCCAGATCGTGCCAAGCTAGCCAAGGGAGCCTATCATAATCTAGCGAAACGTTCTACTGAAGAAATCAATAAAGGTTATCTAAGGGTGTACCATCGCTTAACACAAGTGATCAAAAATGAAAGCCTTACAATCCTTAGTTGTACCATCCATAGAAATCAGATGCTGGAGTTATTCCCTTTTTATGATAAATCAGTCTGCAAACTTTATATGAGTGATTGTTATGACATTGCATTGCAAGTGATGATAGAAAACTTTTGTCATTATCTGATACAGGTGGACGGTGTTGGCTCCATCATTTACGAAGCAAGAAGCTCTGGACAGCTGTCAGAGCATTCGTCTGATGTGAAAATGCAAGATAATTTCTGTAAAATCAAAAGTGCAGCCAAAGGAATTACGTATCTGAATGAGACAGCGATTCGTAAGTACATTCGTGATTTAATGATTGTGGATAAGCAATACAATAGTGCAGGATTACAGCTGGCAGACTTTGTTGCTTTTAATTTTGTTAAGATGAATAAGATAACCAGAGAAGATGAAAAAACTGCTTTTATGAAGCAGTTGTATCGTTATGCTTATAATGGTGGTTATTGCCTACTTCAAAAGGATGTGAGACAATTTTACGGATTGCGTTCACTCCCTTACGACATTGAATTATTCCAGCATTTAAACTCTCAAAATGAAAAACTAAAACATCGTATCGAACATCTAAAAACCGAAAAGCTTCGGTTAAATCGAAAACTAAATCAGGAAAGAGAAAAAAAGAATGGGGGGTATCACAATGATCATGAAGTATGAATGTCTGCCATGTCTAGTAAAGCAAGTACTAAAGGTGGCTGATTTGATGAAAGTAGAAAAAGAGGAGAAGGAACTGCTGATGCGGCAGGTATTCTCCTATTTAAGTACGATGAATTACAAGGTAACCAATCCTGAAGTCATTGGTGCTACCTTTGAATTGATCAAACAGCACATGCATCAACCAGATCCATACCATGAGATACGAACCTATTATAACCAACTATTTATGTCGATGATAGAGGAGTTTGAAATAAGAATTGAGGCTTCCAGCAATCCATTTGAGATGGCAGTAAAGTACGCAATTCTTGGGAATATCATCGACTTTAATCCAATACATAACATTACAGAACAAGATATCTTAAAGATTTTTGAACAGATTGATCAAAGAGCAATAGTAATCAATCATGTAGGACAATTACTTCAGGATATCAGAACAAAAACCAATCTTTTATATCTTGGTGATAACTGTGGGGAGATTTGTCTTGATCGATTACTAATAAAGAAAATGAAGCAATACAATCCAAACCTTGAGATTACATTTGCTGTTCGAGGAGAACCTGTAGTGAATGACTCCATCAAAGAAGATGCCTACCAAGTTGGAATCCAATCCTATGCAACGATATTAAGCAATGGTGATAATTCTTTAGGGACTGTTTTGACACGAGTTAGCAAGGAGTTTCTTAAGGTCTATCAAAAGGCAGAGATTATTATATCAAAAGGACAAGCTAATTTTGAAAGCTTAAGTCACGAAGTTGATAAGAATATCTATTTTATGTTAATAACAAAATGCGAGGTCATTGCTAGGGAGTTAGGGGTTGATGATAATTCAATGGTTTGTAAGCAGCTACATTCTAGTCTTGACGAAGCTAAATAGTTTATATATTATGATGAATAAAAGATCTACCGTAAAGGAGTCCAGGATGAAAGCATTGTTTCACGAAGTGGAAGGTAAGAATTGTTATCGAGTTAAAAAAATAGATCACCCTGTGTCTGGCATAGTAGAAGTTCCAGGCTCCAAAAGCATGACCAATCGTGCTTTGCTATTAGCTGCATTGTCAAATTCTATGGTTAAGCTACATGGGGTTTTGTTTAGTGATGATTCAAGACATTTTTTAAGCTGTTTGCAAACATTAGGGTATGAGCTTTGCATCGATGAACAAGAGAGAACTGTAAGCATAATAGGAACTGGTGGACATATTCCCAAAAAGAATGCAACTATTAATGTTGGAAGTGCTGGGACTGCAGCAAGGTTTTTAACTGCAATGCTTGCTTTGTCGGATGGGGAGTATGTGATTGAATGCTCCAGTCAAATGGAAAAAAGACCAATGAAGCCTTTGTTTGATGCATTAACACAGCTAGGTGCCAAATTTGTATTTCTCAAAGAAGAAGGGTTTTTACCTGTTAAGGTAATAGGAAATGGTGGCCACTGTCAGGATGTCTCAATGGACATCTCTACGAGTACACAATTTTTGAGTGCATTGTTAATGATTGCTCCAATCTCAAAGAATGGGATGAACATTCATATTACGAGTGAGAAAAAACAAGGGTCTTACATTGAAATTACAAGAAGAATGTTATCACAGTTTGGAGTCATAACAGAATTTGATGGTGAGAATTATCAAGTGCTAGGGAATCAAGAGATTTTGATGAAGGAATATACGATAGAACCAGATGTTTCTGCCGCTTGCTACTTTTATGCGATTGCAGCCTTGACAGGTGGTAAGATTATAGTGAAAAATGTTACTTTTTCCTTAATGCAAGGTGATATGCAATTTCTATCCGTTTTAGAACGTCTCGGTTGTGAAGTTTGCGAAACGAAAGAAGGAATTCAAGTCACTGGCCCAATTGGTGGGGAGTATCAAGGAATTGATATTGATATGAATAACTTTTCTGATCAGGCATTGACAATGGCTGCCCTAGCAGCGTATGCAACGTCAGAGACAAGAATTCGAAACATTGGACATACACGTTATCAAGAGTGTAATCGAATGCAAGCAATTGTAAATGAATTAACTTCTGTTGGTATCTCTTGTAAAGAATGTGGTGATGATTTAATCATTACTCCAGGAACGGTTCATCAAGGAATCATCCATACGTATGAAGATCATCGGGTGGCAATGGCTTTTACACTGTTGGGTTTAAGAACTGAGGGAATCATAATTTTAGAACCAGAATGTTGTAAAAAAACCTTTGAGACTTTTTTTGAAGAATTTCATCAATTAGTATATCAAGAATAAAAGAAAGAGACTGCGATAACATTAAAAGCTTCCACGTTACTAACCTAACTTATTGTGGGGAATCACAAAGGGTTATGAGAAGAATTATAATGCTACAACAGTCTCTTTTTGTTTATGAGAAAGTACCTGGCTATTTTAAGGAATCGAGTAAAGCTTCGAGGTCAGAAATACATGCACCACAAAGTGTTCCAGCTTTGGTTACTTCTTCAATTTCTTCTAAAGTTTTTGCTCCATTGGCATAAGCATCTTTGATATCCTTTACGGTCAAATCATAACATGTACAGATAATATCGTCATCACTCATATTCTTCTCCTATCTGCTTGTTTATACAAGCGAAAAATATTACTCTAATATTTTGCTCAAGTAATTTAAAATCATACTTAGTAAATTGAGTTATTTAAATACTTATCTAATCTACTTAGTAAATTGAGTTATTTAACATACTTATCTAATCTACTTAGTAAATTAAGTTATTTAACATACTTATCTAATCTACTTAGTAAATTGAGTTATCTAACATACTTATCTAACCTACTTAGTAAATTAATTATCTAACTTACTTAATAAATTGGATGTTTTAATCATACTGGATGACTTACGTAATAGCAACCATTGAATGGAAAAAAATTATCATATATTGGATTCTTGTTGGATTTTACTAGAATTCACCTTGATTTTTCTCAGAGGCAATAAAGATTTCCCTGTTTACTAATCCACCGATTCTCGTTATACTGAAGGTAGCCGTTTGAAAAAGATTCAGTCATAAATAATAATTTGCAGTATTGACAAATGAGATGTAATTCGATATGATTATAACATAAACAGAACAAATGTTTGTGTTGTTCGTTCAGTGTATCGTGAAAGGGAGATTTTAGTATGGCGAATGAAGATAAGATAAAAGCATTGGAATCTGCGTTAGCGCAGATTGAAAAACAATATGGAAAAGGTTCCGTAATGAAACTTGGTGATACAAGTGCACATATGAATATTGAGACAGTTCCAACAGGTTCCATTAGTCTTGATATTGCATTGGGTCTTGGTGGTGTTCCAAAGGGAAGAATTGTCGAAATCTATGGACCAGAAAGTAGTGGTAAGACCACGGTAGCACTTCATATGGTAGCAGAAGTTCAAAAAAGAGGCGGAATTGCAGGGTTTATCGATGCTGAGCATGCACTAGATCCAGTATATGCTAAGAATATCGGTGTAGATATTGACAATTTATATATTTCACAACCTGATAATGGCGAGCAGGCATTAGAGATTACAGAGACCATGGTACGTTCTGGCGCTGTTGATATTGTAATTGTGGACTCGGTTGCAGCATTAGTACCAAAAGCAGAAATTGATGGAGATATGGGCGATTCTCACGTAGGTCTTCAGGCACGTTTGATGTCACAAGCTTTGCGTAAATTAACAGCTGTAATCAGTAAGTCTAACTGTATTGTAATCTTCATCAACCAGTTACGTGAAAAAGTTGGTGTTATGTTTGGTAATCCTGAAACGACAACTGGTGGTCGTGCCTTGAAATTCTATTCCTCAATACGTATGGATGTTAGAAGAATTGAATCCTTAAAACTTGGTGGCGAGATCGTTGGTAATCGTACTCGTATCAAAGTGGTTAAGAATAAGATTGCTCCACCTTTTAAAGAAGCTGAATTTGATATTATGTTTGGTCAGGGAATTTCAAGAGAAGGTGATATACTTGATCTTGCTGCGAACGACAATATTATTATCAAATCTGGTGCTTGGTATGCTTATAATGAACAGAAAATTGGTCAGGGTCGTGAGAATGCCAAGGTATTCTTAAAGGAGAATCCAGATATTCTTGCAGAGGTTGAAGCAAAGGTTCGTGAACGCCATAATATTGAAAGTGGAATTATCGTTAGAACATTATCAACTGAAGAGTAGGTAGAGGATGTTAATAAGTCAGATTGAGGTCTTAGACAAGTTACGAAGAAGAATTCTTATTGAAGGTGAAGAAAGCTTTTGGCTTTATAAAAAAGATGTAGAGGAATATGGACTGTACGAACAACAGATCATCAGTGATCAACAATATAAGATGATTCGTACAGAAAAAGTACTTCTATATGCTAAGAAGAAAGCACTAGAGCTATTAGAACGAATGGATCGTAGTGAAGCAGAGTTAAGAACGAAACTACGTCAGCGGGATTTTTCGGATAGCGTCATCGACGAAGCAGTTGCTTATGCTAAGAGATTTCATTATGTGGATGATGTTCGATTCGCCATGCATTTCATCCACACTAGAAGTAGTTCCAAAAGTAAGAAGCAAATATTCTTTTCTTTATATCAAAAAGGGGTTAGCAAAGAGGATGTTGAGACTGCTTATGAAGAATTTATTCATGAGCAAGAACAACAAGGATATGAAGAAGAAGCAAAAGAAGTGGAATCACCAGAGATTCTAGCAATCAAGAAAATTGTGAACCGAAAAGGAAAGCCAATTTCAGATTACACAAAAGAAGAGTTACTCAAATTAACAGCAACGCTATATCGAAAGGGTTTTTCAGCTTCGAATATCCGTCAAGTATTGTCCTATGATCCAGATTTTTTATAGTTTAGCAATATATCAATGGAATAAACCAAGAGTTTTTAAACAAAACTCTTGGTTTATTTTTTAATTATCGTAAAATAATCTGTATTAACAGTAAATGGAATTAGTATTCTGTAAAATATACAAATCTTTGTTGAGTTTTGTACGAAATTTGATAAAATGGTAAATAAACCAAATAAATTGTTGCAAGATATATTACAAAGAGATATAATTATAATTGGCAAAAAATTGGTTTTACTTTTTTTATTATCATATAAAATGGAGGCCTGAATATGAGTAGTACAGTACAGCTGTCAGCGAAGGACAGAATTGTAGCTTTGCTTGACGAGAATAGCTTTGTTGAAGTTGGAGCTTTAGTTACAAGAAGAAGTACAGATTTCAATTTACAACAAAAGGAAGTACCATCCGATGGTGTAATTACTGGCTATGGTGTAATTGATGGAAATCCTGTTTATGTTTACAGCCAGGACGTGAAAGCATTAAATGGTTCGATAGGTGAAATGCATGCTAAGAAAATTTCAAATCTTTATGATCTTGCTTTAAAGGTTGGCGCTCCAATCATTGGCTTAATTGATTGTGCCGGTCTACGATTAGAGGAGGCGACCGATGCTTTGGCAGGATTTGGTGATATCTACTTGAAGCAATCCTTGGCTTCTGGCGTAATTCCACAAATTACTGCAGTATTTGGCACCTGTGGTGGTGGTAGTGCTGTATCTGCAGCATTAAGTGATTTTGTGTTTATGGAAGCTAAGAATGCAAAATTATTTGTAAATGCTCCAAATGCACTTGTAGGCAATAACGTCACAAAATGTGACACAGCAGCCGCTGAGTTTATGGCAAAAGCAGGGGTTGTTGATTTTGTTGGTGAAGATGAAGTCACTGTATTAGCTAATATACGTGAGTTAATTCAAATGCTGCCAGCCAATAATGAAGATGATGCCTCCTATGAGGAATGTCAAGATGATTTAAATCGTAGCTTGATGAATTTTGATTCGAACGATGCGACGATCGTGTTAAAAGAGTTATCTGACCAAGGTAAATTCTTAGAAGTGAAGAGTACATACGCAAAAGAAATGGTAACTGGATTTATCAAACTGAATGGAATGACAGTTGGTGCAGTAGCAAATCGTACAGCCATTGTTGATCAAAATGGAAAAGTAATCGAACAATTTGATGATGTATTAACAACTGCAGGCTGTTACAAAGCTCAAAAGTTTGTAGCTTTTTGTGATGCATTTTCAATCCCAGTTGTAACATTAACGAATGTATCTGGATATAGTGCTACAGTATCCGATGCAAAGTCAATTAGTATTGCAGCAGCTAAATTAACCTATGCTTTTGCTCATGCAACCATTCCAAAAGTGAATGTCATCATGAAGAAAGCATTTGGAAGTGCTTATGTAACGATGAATTCTAAGAACATTGGAGCAGATATGGTATTTGCATTGACAGAAGCGAAGATTGGAACGATGGATGCCAATCTTGCAGCACAAATCATGTATGCAGATAACAAAGAAATTCAAGCAGAGAAAGCAAAGGAATACGATGAGCTACAACAAAGTGCGGTATCAGCAGCAAAACGTGGCTACGTAGATGCTATCATTGATGGAGAAGCATTACGCCAGCATATGATCTATGCTTTCGAGATGTTATTTACAAAAAGAGAGAGCCGTCCACGCAAAAAGCATGGCACGGTTTAATAACGAGGTGAAACTATGGAATTAAATCAAATTGTTTTACTCGCAACAAGTGTCAAAGAAAAATCATTGGGAGAAAGAATGGCTACCGCTGGTTTGAATACCATTATGGGTATCACAATTGTTTTTCTTGTACTCTATTTAATTAGCTTGTTAATTTCCTTATTGAAACATGTGAATAAATTGGATGTAAAGAAAATAAAAGAGCAAGAGAATGCTCCTTTGCCAGTATCTAATAGTAATTCAAGGGAAGAAAATCTTGCGAATGATCTTGAATTAGTTGCTGTTATTACAGCTGCCATACATGCGTATGAAGAAGCACAGGGAAATCCTGTTCCAACAAATGGTTTATATGTTAGAAGTATTCGAAAAGTTAATAGATCAAAATGGTTCAATGCCTAATGTTTGAAGGAGGATTACATAATGAAAAACTATACAATCACTGTAAATGGTAATGTTTATGAAGTATCCGTAGAAGAAGGAAATGTAGGAGTAGCAAGTGCTCCAGTAGCTGCACCAGTCGCAGCGCCAAAAGCTGTAGCTCCAGCACAAGCTGTAACCCCAGCACCAGTAGTAGCCCCAGCGGCACCAAAGGAAGCACCTAAGGCACCAGCAGCTGCATCAGCTACAGGTTCTATTAAAGTAAATGCTCCTATGCCAGGAAAGATTATTGCAGTTAAGGCAAATGTTGGTGAAGTCGTTAAGAGAGGCGATGTTGTAATCATTCTCGAGGCTATGAAAATGGAAAATGAGATTGTTGCACCAAGTGATGGTACCGTTGCAAGTGTAAACGTAGCAGTAGGTGCCAATGTTGAATCAGGAGAGGTGTTGGCAACCTTAAATTAAAAGACCATACGAATGAGAGTAGTGACTATTTCGTCATTGCTTACAACACAGGAGGTAATTTCATATGGATTACGTGTTAGATACATTGCAAAAATTAGCTGACCAAATGGCATTTGGTTCCCTTTACTGGGGGAATTATCTGATGATATTGGTAGCTTGTGTTTTTTTATTTCTTGCAATAAAAAAAGGTTACGAACCACTTCTGTTAGTTCCAATTGCGTTTGGTATGTTACTTGTCAATATGTTCCCTGGGATTATGGCTGAGCCCTCCGTGGATCCTGTGACTGGTATTGAATCAGCAGGTGGTTTATTGTACTATTTCTTCATGTTGGATGAATGGAGTATATTCCCATCTCTAATTTTCCTAGGAGTAGGTGCCATGACAGACTTCGGCCCTCTGATTGCAAATCCTAAGAGCTTTTTATTAGGAGCTGCAGCTCAGATTGGTGTCTTTGGTGCTTATCTAGGAGCAATATTAATGGGATTTGGTGATAAGGCAGCTGCAGCTATTTCTATCATTGGCGGTGCAGATGGACCAACCTCCATCTTCTTAGCTGGTAAGCTCGGTCAGTCAGAGTACATGGGTGCAATTGCAGTCGCTGCATATTCTTATATGTCACTTGTTCCAATTATTCAGCCACCGATCATGAAATTATTAACAACAAAAGAGGAACGAGCAATTAAAATGGAACAGTTACGTCCCGTTTCAAAACTTGAGAAAATTTTATTCCCTATCGTTGTTACAATTGTTGTTGTATTAATTTTACCTACAACAGCACCACTGGTTGGTATGTTGATGTTAGGTAATTTATTTAGAGAATGTGGAGTTGTGAAGCAGTTGCAGGAGACTGCATCGAATGCCTTGATGTACATCGTAGTAATTCTACTTGGTACATCTGTAGGTGCAACAACAAGTGCGGAACAATTCTTAAAGGTAGATACGTTAAAAATCGTTGCCCTAGGTTTATTTGCATTTGCAATGGGAACTGCAGCTGGTGTACTATTTGGTAAACTTATGTGTAAACTCACACATGGGAAAGTGAATCCACTCATTGGTTCTGCGGGTGTTTCTGCGGTACCAATGGCAGCACGTGTATCCCAAAAGGTTGGTTCTGAAGCTGATCCTACCAACTTTTTATTAATGCATGCAATGGGGCCTAACGTTGCAGGGGTTATTGGAACTGCAGTAGCCGCAGGTGTATTTATGGCTATCTTCCAATAATCAATTATATGTTGAAATCATATGGAGGTTGAACTATGGCTGAACAAGCGAAAAGACCGGTAAAGATTACCGAGACTGTATTACGTGATGCACATCAGTCCTTGATAGCTACTAGAATGACAACAGAACAGATGCTTCCAATCATCGAAAAGATGGATCAAGTTGGATACCATGCTGTGGAATGTTGGGGTGGAGCTACCTTTGATGCATCCTTACGATTCCTAAAGGAAGATCCTTGGGAAAGACTTAGAATGTTAAGAAAAGGTTTTAAAAATACAAAGTTACAGATGCTATTTCGTGGACAAAATATCTTAGGATATCGTCACTATGCAGATGATGTGGTGGAATATTTTGTACAAAAATCCATTGCAAATGGGATTGATATCATTCGTATCTTTGATGCATTTAATGACCTTAGAAACCTAGAATGTGCAGTCAAAGCAGTAAACAAAGAACAAGGTCATGCACAGATTGCGATTGCTTATACATTAGGTGATGCCTACACGACAGATTATTATGTGAATATAGCAAAACAAATTGAAAGTCTCGGTGCTTCTTCGATCTGTATAAAAGATATGGCAGGTTTGTTAGTTCCTTATGAGGCTACTAACTTAGTAACAGCACTAAAGAGTGCAGTTCAGATTCCAATTGATGTACATACACACTATACCTCTGGCGTAGGTGGTATGACCTATCTAAAATCGGTAGAGGCTGGCTGTGATATCATTGACACAGCAATCTCTCCATTTGCGATGGGAACGAGTCAACCAGCAACAGAAGTTATGGTTGAAACCTTCAAGGGGACACCTTATGACACTGGATTAGACCAAGATTTACTTGCTGAGATTGCTGACTATTTCCGTCCGATTCAGGAAGATAGCTTAATGAATGGATTATTGAACCCTAAGGTAATGGGAGTTAATATTAAGACCTTACTCTATCAGGTACCAGGTGGTATGCTAAGTAATCTTGTTTCTCAGTTAAAGGAACAGAAGGCTGAAGATAAATATTATGAGGTATTAAGAGAAATTCCACGTGTAAGAGAAGATTTTGGTGAGCCACCATTGGTAACTCCTTCGAGTCAAATTGTTGGTACTCAGGCAGTATTGAACGTAATCGCTGGTGAGAGATATAAGATGATTACCAAGGAAAGTAAAGCAATCCTAAGTGGTGAATACGGTAAAACTGTGAAACCATTCAATAAAGAAGTTCAAAAGAAAGCAATTGGTGACAAAGAACCAATTATCTGCCGTCCAGCAGATCTGTTAGAACCAGAATTAGAAAAGATAGAAAAAGAAATGGCAGAGTGGAAGCAACAGGATGAAGATGTTTTAAGCTATGCGTTATTCCCACAGGTTGCTTTGGATTTCTTTAAATATCGTCAGGCGCAACAAACGAAAGTGGATGTAACTGCAGCGGATACAACCAATAAAGCATATCCAGTATAAAAAATTAAAGATTCTAAGATGTAAACATATAGCAATAAGAAGGTTCGAGTGCAATTCTAACATTCGAACCTTCTTATTCATGACAAGTGAGCCAGCTTGCTGGCTCATCTTGTTTATGAAATGGTTGTTTCTTACAACTATATAAATCACAAAATTTTTACTCCATTGGAAAACAGATAGTATATCGATTTAAGCAAGTTTGAACAGAAATTTGTCGATGGATTTTTTATATTAATTATGTTATTCTATACTACATACAAATGTCATTCATACATCGGAGAATTCTATGAGTATCATTAGCAGCGAGAATGTAAACGAAATCATTCGAAAAACATTAAGTATCATTAATAAAAGTATTATTAGCCATGGAGAAGTTACAGGATATATTCTTTATAAGATGTTAGAGTATGATCGTATCTATTCCGAACAAGAGTTGGTTGATTATACTATGCTTGGAATATTGCATGATATTGGTTTATATAAAGAACCAAACGTCAATAATTTTCGAGAGGTTGAATTAAAGAATCCATGGCCACATTCGGTTTATGGATTTTTATTCTTAAAGTACTTATCACCAATGGATGATAAGGCAGAAATCATTTTGTACCACCATTTAAATTACAACCGTTATAATAAAGTAAAAAGCCGTTATCTACATATCATAGAATATCTAAATCTTGCAGATAAGATGGATAGCTTTATGCATATGTCAGGAAATGAAATAGAAAAGGATTACTTCACCAAATATCGGGATATTACCTTTAGTGGACAAGCATTGGATACCTTTCGTAAAGCAGAAGAAAAATATCAAATTACGAAACGAATGGCAGATGGCTCCTATAAAGATGAATTAGCTAGTTTGTTAGGTAAGAAGGTATTTACGGAAGTCTATAAAAAGGGATTCTTACAGATGCTTGTTTATACGATTGATTTTCGAAGTGAGTTTACAGTAGTACACTCGATCGCAACGGTAAGCTTCGCCATTCAGCTAGGTAAGTTGATGCATTTAAATGCAATGGAATTGAAGCACCTTTATTATGGGGCCTTGCTTCATGACATCGGTAAAATTGCAATTCCGCTTGATATACTAGAATCAACAAATCGTTTATCGAATGAAGAAATGAAGATTATGAAAGCTCATGTTCGAATCACAGAAATGATATTGGAAGGTAGTATTGATGAAGAAGTCGTAAAGATAGCTTCTCGCCATCATGAAAAGTTAGATGGAACCGGTTATCATAAAGGTTGCACAGAAAAAGAACTTACCCTTGCTCAAAAAATTCTCGCGGTTGCTGACATTTTGAGTGCTTTGTATGGAAAAAGAAGCTATAAAGATTCTTTTGATAGTAGTAAAATAAAAGAGATATTGTTATCAGAAGCTGAGAACAATAAGATTAGTAAGGAAGTTGTTAATTGTCTTTTTAAAAACTATAATAACATCATCAATCAGTTTGAAAAAGAGAAAAAGAATACTTTAGGGCTTTATCTAAAAATTAAAGATCAATTTGGTATTATTATGAAAGAATTTGAGAAGTTAGAATGAAATGAGGATTTACAATGGAACCCATCAAACCATATAAAAAAAGTTTTGATTACTCCTACACATTAGGAGCGTTTCCAACCATCGAATTGATTAAGAGTCGTACAAACGTCGTACGAGGCGTTTATATTCACTCAACCTTTACCGATCGGGAGCATTTAGTTGCCCTCTGTAAGGAAGCTAAAATCCCTGTATTAGAGGGTGATAAGATAATCCAACGTGTGAGCGATAAAGAGAATGTATTTGTCGTTGGAGTATTTGATAAATATGAATGTGAATTGGAACAAGAACAATCTCATATTGTATTAGTAAATCCAAGTAATATGGGGAATTTAGGAACGATCTTACGAACTGCCGTTGGATTTGGAATTCATGATATCGCAATCATTCAACCTGGTGCAGATGTATTCAATCCTAAAGTTGTACGCTCCTCCATGGGAGGTCTGTTTCGATTACGATATCAATATTTTGATTCTTTTGAAGAGTATAGAAATCGATACCCAAAGCAAGAGGTTTTTACTTTTATGTTGAATGGGGAAAACCCACTTACCATTAATGATTGTCCGAAACCTAACTTGTTCTCACTTGTCTTTGGCAATGAAGCAACCGGGTTACCGGATTCCTATCTGAAAGAAGGAACAAGCATAATCATTCCGCAGTCCCCTGAGGTGGATTCATTAAATCTTACAATAGCAGTTGGGATTGGAGTTTATATGTTTACTCAGAGATAACTCAAACAAAAAACAAAATGTAAAGAAAAATACTTGACAGATGCTTTGTTATCGAATATAATGACTAACTGTAAAGAAAATTACTTTACAGGTGGTGAGCCAGATGGATACAGTAGATGTGAAAACAAACGATAGATTGCAAGAGATGATGGAGTTATCTCGGTTATTTGATTTTTATGGAGAACTATTAGGAGAACATAAAAAGCAAATTTTTGAAGATTATGTCCAGAATGATTTCTCTTTGAGTGAAATTGCAGATGAGACTGGTCTTAGTAGACAGGGTGTTCATGATGTAATTAAGCGCTGTTCCAAAAAGCTTAGAGAATATGAAGAAAAGCTTTGTCTTGTGAAAAAATTTGATTTCACCAAGCAAAGAGTGAATCAGATCAAATTGATTTCAGAAGAGATTCGAAGAACCAATAATATGAGTAAGATCATAGAGCTAGAGCAGTTATCCGAGGATATTCTGAATGAATTATAAATAGGAGGTTCTTATGGCATTTGAAAGCTTATCAGAAAAACTGCAAAATGTGTTTAAAAACCTTCGCGGTAAAGGAAAACTTTCTGAAAATGATGTAAAACTAGCTATGAAAGAAGTTAAGATGGCATTATTAGAAGCAGATGTTAACTTCAAAGTCGTAAAGAGCTTTGTCAATACGATTTCTGAAAGAGCTATTGGTCAGGAAGTAATGACTAGTCTGACACCTGGTCAGATGGTGATTAAGATTGTAAATGAAGAACTCGTGAAATTAATGGGAGATGAAACAACTGAGATTACATTTCGCCCAGGACACGAGATTACCGTAATTATGATGTGTGGTTTGCAAGGTGCTGGTAAAACAACAACCATTGCAAAGCTTGCCGGACAGTTCAAACAAAAAGGTAAGCGCCCATTGCTCGTAGCATGTGATATTTACCGTCCAGCTGCGATTGACCAGTTAGAGATTAACGGTCAAAAACAAGGGGTTCCAGTATTCTCTATGGGAACTAATCACAAACCTGTGAATATTGCAAAAGCAGCGATGGAACATGCGGCAAAGAACAATAATAATGTAGTTATCATTGATACTGCCGGTCGTCTTCATATTGATGAAGAGATGATGGATGAGTTAGTCGAGATTAAAGAGAATATTCATGTAGATCATATCGTATTAACGGTAGATGCAATGACTGGTCAGGATGCCGTGAATGTTGCTGAAACATTTAATGAAAAGATTGGTATTACTGGAGTTATATTAACGAAATTAGATGGCGATACTCGTGGTGGTGCGGCATTATCCATCCGCTCCGTAACAGGAAAGCCGATTCTATATATTGGTATGGGTGAGAAGTTAAATGATTTGGAACAATTTTATCCAGATCGTATGGCTTCAAGAATCCTAGGTATGGGCGATGTCCTTACCTTAATTGATAAGGTTCAAGCAGAAATCGACGAAGATAAGGCGAAGGAGCTTGAACGTAAAATCAAAAAAGCTGAATTTGATTTCAATGACTATTTAGATCAGATGCAGCAGATGAAAAAAATGGGTGGTATGCAAAAGATCATGGATATGTTACCAGGTGGATTAGGTGGACTTGGCGGTGGCAAAGCGAACCTAAAAGACGTAGACTGGGACGAAGGAGATAAGGCCATCAAACAGATGGAAGCGATCATTCACTCCATGACCAAAGAAGAACGCTCTAACCCAGATTTATTAAGTCCTCCACGCAAGAAACGTATTGCGGCGGGTGCCGGAGTAGATATCAGCGAAGTAAACCGAGTGGTAAAACAATTTGGTGAAACTCGCAAGATGATGAAACAATTTTCTGGCATGATGGGTGGTAAAGGCAAAAAACGCTTTAAGCTCCCATTTGGATTATAACAATTGTATGTTTTGTCTTGTATGATATATTTATATACCTTACAATTCAATAATAAAGTCAAGAGACTATCTTTTGATATGAATATTTTAAGGAGGTGAAATACAAAATGGCAGTAAAGATTAGATTAAAGAGAATGGGTCAGAAAAAGGCACCTTTCTATAGAGTTGTTGTTGCTGACGCTAGAGCACCAAGAGATGGTAAATTCATCGCTGAGATCGGAACTTACGATCCAACTAAGGAGCCAAGTGCTTTTTCTGTAGATGAAGAAGCTGCAAAGCAGTGGTTAGCAAACGGAGCACAGCCTACTGAAACAATTGCTAGATTATTTAAGAAGGCCGGTATCAAATAATCGGAGGTGAAGAGTAATGAAGGAATTAGTTCAGGTAATTGCTATGTCACTCGTTGATCATCCGGATGAAGTTGTTGTAACAGAAACTGAAACAGATAAGTCGATCATTGTTGAACTCAAGGTTGCACCGGAGGATATGGGTAAGGTAATCGGCAAGC
>JAEZKD010000028.1 GCA_023415655.1 Bacillota bacterium
GCTCTTAACGAAGCATGTTCTGAATATATCAATATAATAAATTACATTGAAAACGAAAAAAAGAAAATAAAACGCCAAAAAAGTCAAATTGATATACTATATCTTCAGATAAAACAAAACTCTACAAGTTCTGAAATAAAAATTCTAAAAGAAAAGTTTAAGAAAAACAAAGCCAAACATATGAAAACCAAAGCTGATTTATATGAATATATTCGGCAACATTCTATTCTTGATGATAACGATGAAGACTCTGAATAAAAAACAAGGAGGGAAAATCCCCCGAGACGGGGGGCGGACTTTTATAATTCAAGATTCCTCCGTCAGGATGAATTTCCTATAAGAAAAAAAGACCAGCAAATATAGCTGGTCTTCGCGTGTCCTCTTTGTACTGGTCGTAAGTTCGTCGTAAATCTTGATCCTAAACTCATAAACCCTTGATTTTACTGGATTTATTTATCAGTATTTCTAATCGTTTGGAACAACAACACATCTCTAAATTGATTTACATCAATAAATCGTAATTGACTATTTTGCGTAACAAAAACGGAGCCACCGAATCGCTTTTTCAAGATTATCAAACACTCCGTTTTTTCACCACATCATGTCCTAAAAAATCCTTTGTTTTTACATTTTGTAACATTTGCATAAAATTATGTGGGTTATTTCTGGATTGTTTTTTGCATTAAAATCCTTGTAAGCCTTGCTATTACTACACTTCCTGGCTTTGCCTTACATAGTTCCATGGCAGCCGAATAGTACTTTAATCATTGTTATTATTTACTCCTTACTTCCCGGAAATGCCCTAGCTTGCAAGATTTTTAGGGAATATTGTAATTTACTCTGAAATGACGGAATGTGGAAATCAGAGCAAGATCTAGCAAGTTATCACTACCGCTTAGTAGTAAAAATAATAGTAAAACGAAAATTCTTATTACTAAGTTTTTTTCTTCTTCTTACATAATGAAAATCCTTGATTAAACCTTGTTCTCTAATTATTCTTGCTTACCATTCGTAACACACTTGCTGCAAATCCACCATTTCTTTTCATTTAACCCTGCAGAAGTATGTGTAACATCGAATTGTACATTTAGTGTAGAATGCAATTCTTTTACTACTTCAAGAAACAACGTTTGCAAATCATTGTATCTTGATAATATTTGTTGTCACGAGCAAATAGGACACCTCTGTCCTATCTCTTTTTCACACTTCAAATAAACTTCTCGATTATGAGGTTGGTTCAAATCCTTAGTGAATCTCTCTGTAACATATGGGACATAGGGATACAACATTTGCCCAACATACTCAGTAATTGAAATTTTCTGGTTCAGGAATCGTATTCTCTGTTTCGATGATATACCTCATATCGCTGGTTCTCTACAGCTAATAGTCAATATTCATAATTATGAAATCACATAATAAATGAATCAATCTATGCCATGTAACATTCCTTCCAGTGTTTAAATATTAATTAAGTACTTCTAAAAACTTTATCATTTTCTCAGTAAATTCTCTTGAATTATTTTTAGATTTTTGAACAGTAATCTGAACCTCCATTTTCCCAAAAACCATAATCTGCTCCACATCTACAACAGTTCCTTTATACGTTGAATAATCATCTACTTTTGTGACCATCACCTTGTGATTTAATAAAGTGTCATTAATTATCGGTTCAGCTCTTACTACCTCAGCATTTTCACTAATTTTAAAAGTATCAAAAGGCTCAAGACCAATAATCATCATTGGAATAGTGAGCTGATTCATCATTGGAGGAAGGTAACGTAACACCTTTTCAAAAGAACCACTTGCTGAATCTATATTCGCTGCAACCTTCATGTTATCTGAAGCACAAACATAGATTCCTACCTGTCCCTGAACAGCCTTTTCTACATGATTTAATTCGCAAGATAATACCGGTTTTAATAAATTCCAAGCAATTGCCTCACCATGGTTAAAAGCTACCTCAACGCAAAAAGCATCATTACAAGCAAAATCAAGACGCCACTCTGTACTTCCAATAACCCCAGTTGTATCATTAAATATGTCTACTTCAGCTTGCCATCCCGGAATTGCAAGCATTCTTGCTTTTAATAGACTATTAATAGACGGAGTCATACTTTTGAATGATGTTCCACGCGATGCATATTCTTCCTTCTTAGTAAGAAAATCTGCAATTAGTTCCTCATCTGACATGCTTCTCAACGCACCCACGAACTGTTCATATCTTTCCTTTAAAATTGGGTCATTTGCAATAATTGCAGCAGCATGACGATGTGAATATTCAATAAATCTCATTATTATTTCCTCCTCCGTTTATATTATAGTATAATTCTTCTTTCTGTATTAAGATAAAGACCACTCATTCGAGTGGCATCGACGAAATTCCTTTCGTACTTAACACAATCATACTTTTTGTATTATAAACTGTCAATTACTTCTTGTATAACCCCTCCTACATCGTAGTAGAAATGTACTGTTACTATTACCATATTGTAACATCTTCTCATCCCATAAGTAGTCAAAATGTAGTATTACATCTACATTTCCAATACATCTTAGAACTTACATCACCAGCCTATCACCCTCTTACTTATCGACTAATTCAATTAGCATGGCATATAATTATTACATCAAAGAAGCCCAGGAAATATTCTCTTCCCGGGCTTTACATTACTCATTTTCAAATATTTTATTTAATGTTTCTTCCATATCTCTTACCAAATCCACTACTAATGCATTTCCCATCATAAATCTGCGCTTATTAAGAGGCATTTCTATTATTTTTCCTTCAACTAAGCAATACTTAGTATGATCAGTTGGAAACCCCTGTATTCTCTCAGTTTCGGGTGCTGTTAAAAGTCTTATCCCTCCGGATTTCTTATCTTTAACAATATGGGTAGTTCTACTAAAACTCCCTTCTGAGGTAAGCATAGTTCTTGCTGGTTTATCCTCCGCATCAATCATAGGAATCGGTCCTTCTGAAAATATATACTCATGACCACTCGCAGCTATACGTGGAAGTTTTTTTCCACCCTTAAGATACTGCCATGTTTGTCTTTCTTCTTTAGATAACTTTCCCTTAGTTTCATCACTATAATTTATTTCCGGATATGTGTAATATAACTTCTCTTTTGGTATAAAGTACTGGTCTTCTACATCACCGTCTTCCATAATATCCCCTAGTGTAATCTGCTTACCATTATACTCAGGCACGGTTTTCATCGTATAAATTACGCCACCTCTCATGATACCTGCATTTTCAAACTGAAAAGTAAATTTATCAGATATTTCTCCTAAGCCTATAGGTATCTCTTTCATTTTAAGATTTTTTGAGTCCATAGAGCTTACAGGAAACGTATCAGCAAAGAAACCAGTTTTCAATAAAACATTTGACATATCTCGTCTAATAATCTCATCTTGAAAATTCACATCATAAGATTCTAATGCTTTCATACGTTGTGCATACTGAGTATCATTTTTATACGCAAAGATAAATATCCTTCTTCTTCTTTGTTGGTATCCATACTCAGCAGCATTGATAACTCTCCACTCTACTGTATAACCTTCATCTCTAAAGCATGCTAAAATAATGCCAAAATCTCTTCCTCTCTGCTTTGCTGGTGACTTTAACAATCTATCAACATTTTCTAGTAATACAAATGGTGGTTTCTTTGCTTCTAGTACATCTCTAATAGACCACCATAAAATTCCTTTCTTACCTTCAAGTCCTTTAGAAGTTGCTAATGAAGAGGCTACTGAGTAATCTTGGCACGGAAATCCTCCTACAAGCAAGTTAAAATCAGGAATAGTTCTCTTATCAACATTTTCAATATTATAATTTGTGGTATCGTTACCATTTATATCTAAGCATGTGCCAAAATGGTACACATAACAATCATGTGCATACTGAGTATTTTTTTCAGCAGGCTCCCATTGACTGAACCATACAGTTTCCCACTTCTCAGGATTCTTTGTATCATCAAGCTTTTTTATTGCATTTAAACCACATCTAAATCCACCAACTCCTGCGAACAATTCACAAACCGTTCTTTTCATAATCGACAGCCTCTTTTCTTTATTAACTGTTGATATTATACCATATAACTAAAGAACGATCAAGAAAAATTTATTGCATAACCACAATCATTTTACCTGCATTTTATACTGTGATGTTATATATGCAGTCTCTGAAAAAATGTTTATCTAAGTTTTTAAAACTAACCTCTATCGATTCTCCCCTCATTACCTGTACATATGCAAAAGCTGCTCTAAACTAACTGATATATCAGATTCTTTTAGACGATTTATTCTTTCTTTATACAATTTCTCTATCTCTTTTTCTGAATCATTACCATAATGAAGCTTTCTATGACATGTTGGACATAAAGACACAACATTTGCTTCAACATCTAGGCTATGTACAAATTCCTTCTGGTAGCTTAGCGGAACCAAATGATGTCCTTCTGTATATTTATGGTTTCCCTCTTTAGAAATAAATAGTTTTGAACCACCCTCCAATTCACACATATATCCAGTCACTGTCAAAGTATTTGCTATGACTCTTGAATCTCTTTTATCAACTAAGAAAACGAAGCTATCGCTGTACTTGTAGAAAACGTTTTTATGAAAAATATAACTATCTTGCACGTTATCAGCAAAAATCCAAGCGTCTCACCAAGTATATAGCTATCCTGTTTGTGGAGTCAGTTTCGATAAAATATATAACTATACGAGCTAATGTATCATCAAACACAGTTACTTGCACCTAATAAAATTAAACTGGCACGAAAGTTTATTTGTCCTCCCCAAAAACCAATAATTATAAACCTTTACATAAAAACAGCTCTACGCCCAGTAATGAAGCATGATTGATATCAATCCTACCTCAAAACTTGACACAGAGCCTATACTTAAATTTATTTATTACTAACCTGCTAACACTAATTTTTCGTATTTATTTCGAACATTTTAATTCCTGGATATGAATTCAATAATGAATAATTTTCACCAACATCAATATCTTTTGGCATTCGTAAAATGAAAAAATATTCCGTTTGATTTTCTCCTCTTTCAACTTTACTATCAATGATTTGTGCATGCCAATCTTCAAATTTTTTATTAAGTATTGATGATAAATCTAGGTTGTCGCTAACTTTAATAGTAAATTCGAAGACTTTATAGGAATCGACTCCAACGGTATATTTATGGGTAAGAAATTGAATCACTACTATCAGTATCGTAGTAACAAGGCCAATTATGTACATACCTGAACCAATTGCTAGCCCAATGGCTGATGTTGCCCATATACCAGCTGCAGTAGTAATACCTTTGATCGATGATCCATTTTTAAAGATTACACCTGCACCAAGAAAACTCACTCCACTGACAACTTGCGCAGCAATTCTGGCTGGATCTACGCCACGAACTCCATTAACAAATTCATTTGATTCATTTATTAAATCAGTAAAAGAATATTTGGATACTATCATAAGAACTGCCGCTGTACATGCAACTACAATATGGGTTCGGATACCTGCTTCTTTCAAGCGTTTCGAACGTTCCAAGCCAAGCAATGCACCACAAAAGCTAGCTACAATAATTCGTATGCAAAAAGATACCACTTGGCCAAATGGAAGATTAAAATTCATCATTTCTATAAAATTTTGCATAGGCAATTTCCTTTCTTTGGCCATTATAATTTTTCTTTATCAAATCATATGGCATGCAACATAATGGCCTTTTGAAACCTCAATAAGTTCTGGATTCTTCTGATGGCACTTCTCGCAAACGTGATTACAGCGTTTGGAAAATCTACATGCATCAGGTAAATTGATAGGTGAGGTGATTTCACCTTTTAATAAAATTCTTTCCTTTTTCTTTCCGAGCTCTGGTATTGGGATTGCAGATAATAATGCTTTTGTATATGGATGAATTGGGTTGGAAAACAATTCTTCTGCGGATGCTTTTTCTACTAATTGTCCTAAGTACATTACTGCAATATCATTTGCAAAGTGATTCACTACAGATAAGTCATGAGTAATGAATATGTAAGTTAATCCCATTTTTTCTTGAAGTTCTTCCAAAAGATTTAAAATCTGTGCCTGTATCGAAACATCAAGGGCGGATACTGGTTCATCACATACGATAAATTTTGGTTCTACAGCTAGGGCACGCGCAATTCCAATACGCTGACGACGTCCTCCATCTAATTCATGTGGATATGTATTGATTAAACGCTCTGAAAGTCCTACTGTCTCCATTAATTGTAACACTCGTTCTTCGATATCTTTCTTATTGGTAAGAATTTTATTTATTTTAATTGGCTCACTAATAATCTGATTTACAGTTTGTCTAGGATCAAGAGAGGAAAAAGGATCTTGGAATATAATTTGCATTTCCTTTCTTAACTTTCTCATTTCCTCTCTGCTTACCTTAGCAATGTCCTTTCCTTCAAACAAAATCTGACCTGCTGTTGGTTCAAGTAACCGAAGGATCGTACGCCCCGTCGTCGATTTCCCACAACCAGATTCACCAACGATACCTAAGGTTTTACCTCTTTCTATACTGAAATTTACATCATCAACCGCATGTAACATTCCTTTTGAGGTCTTAAAATATTTTCTGAGATTTTTTACTTCTAATAGTGTATCAGACATTTTCAACCCTCCTGTTATTATGAAATTTCACATCTTCATATGCCGAGCATGCAGCAAAATGTGTTCCTCCCATGTTGACAAGCTCTGGAGTCTTTTTCGAGCATTTCTCTGTCGCATATGGGCATCTAGGTGAAAATGCACAACCTTCTGGTAAATTCGTTGGATCCGGCATAAGTCCTTTGATTGGCTGAAGCTTAGCTGCTCTATTATTAATATTAGGTAAAGAATTAAATAGTCCTTCTGTATACGGATGCTTGGTGTTGTTAAATACTTCTTCTAACGTGCCTTTTTCCACTATCTTTCCTGCATACATAACCATAACATAGTCACAGATTTCTGCAACAATACCTAAATCATGTGTAATTAAAATAATAGAAGTATCATATTGCGCCTTTAGATTTCTCATTAAATCTAGAACCTGTGCTTGAATTGTCACATCCAACGCAGTTGTAGGCTCATCTGCTATCAAAAGTTTTGGATTACATGCCAAAGCAATCGCTATTACAACTCTTTGTTTCATTCCACCTGAGAATTGATGAGGGTATTCTCCAGCACGTGAACCAGGAATCCCTACAAGCTCAAGCATTTTAACTGCCTTTTCTAACGCTTCTTTTTTAGAAATATTTTCATGGATCTCTATACTTTCAGCAATTTGTTCACCAACTGTGAATACTGGATTCAAGGCTGTCATAGGATCTTGGAAGATCATAGAAACTTCTTTGCCTCTAACTTTTTCTAAGTCTTCTGTGGAACTATTCATTATATCAATTCCATCTACTTCTATCTTTGTAGCTTCAATAACACCAGGAGGAGTTTGTATGAGACGCATCACTGCTTTTGCCGTAGTTGTCTTTCCTGCTCCAGTTTCACCTACCAAGCCAATCGTCTGTTTCTTATTTATTTGTAAATCAACTCCATTTACCGCTTTTACGATTCCATCATCCGTCTCATATCGAATAACTAAATCTTTTACATCTAGAATCAGGTTTTCTTTATTCATCATAACCTCCAAACAATTGAATTAATTTTTCATCTTAGGGTCCATTGCATCTCGTAAACCATCACCTAACATATTAAAGGCTAGTACTGTAATCATAATTGCAAGCCCTGGGAAGAATGTTAAATAACTGTAATCACGAATATATTTACGTCCTTCTGATAACATGCTTCCCCACTCAGGTGCAGGTGATGGAACTCCAAGCCCCAAATAACATAAAGAAGAAGCAGAAATAATAGCTGATCCTATTCTAAGAGTTGTTTGTACGATGATTGGTGATAAACTATTTGGTAACACGTGGAAAAGTATGATTCTCCAGTCTTTCATACCAATGGCTTTTGCAGACTCGATATATTCTTGTTCTCTCACGGTTAATACTCCTGCTCTTGCAATTCTAAGAAAGGCAGGTGTACTTGTTACACCAACAGCAATCATCAGATTTATGGTACTTTGACCTAATACAGAAACAACAACGATTGCAAGTAGGATATGTGGAATGGAGGAAAAGATATCTCCAAAACGCATAACTAAGTTTTCGATTGTTCCGCCGTAATATGCTGCGATTGCTCCCAAGGTAACTCCAAACAATACTGCAACGATAACTGCCACAACACCAATTGGTAGGGAATATCTAGCTCCCCAGATCACTCTTGCAAGTATATCTCTGCCTAAATGATCAGTTCCAAAGATGTGCTTTAAGGAAGGACCTTGAAGTCTTTGAGATATATTTTGATTTATTACATCTTCTTGATAATTAAAGATAAAAGGTGCCAAAAGAGCCATTAATACTAAACATATCACTATGAAAAGACCAATCATAGCGCCTTTGTTCTTTTTTAAGTTTCGCCATATTTCAGCAATTTGACTTCTTTTTGCATATTTTTTAGTTACCGATACTTCGCCTGTGCTCATAGTTACTCCTCCTATTTTGTATACTGTGCTTTTATTCTTGGATCAACATAAGCATAAATAACATCAACAATCAGCTGGACAACACACACGAGCATAGTTGTTATAATTACACATCCCGTAACCATTGGTATATCTCTATTATTAATGGAGTCTACGGTCAATCTACCGATTCCTGGCCAAGCAAATACTGACTCAACCAAAACAGCACCACCTAATATATAAGCAAATTGTACACCACCAACAGTGATAATCGGGATCAATGCATTTCTAAGTGCATGTTTTAAAATAACCGTTCTCTCTTTTACGCCTTTAGCTCTTGCTGTACAAAGATAATCCTGTCTTAATACATCTAACATAGATGATCTTGTAGTACGAGTCATTAATGCAGCATTGTTTGTTCCTATTGTGATTGCAGGCAATATGATACTTTGGAGATTTCCATAATCACCACCAGATGGAAACCATTTTAAGTTCAACGCAAATACAATGATTAGCAATAGTCCAAGCCAGAATTGAGGCATTGACAGACCTAATAACGCCGCAACAACTGAAGCATTGTCTTTCCATGTGTTTTGATTAATTGCGGAGTAAATACCAAGTACAATAGAAATCACGGTAGCACAAATAATCGCTGCTACAGCCAACTTTGCAGTTGCAGGAAATCTCTGGCAATATGTATCCCAAACATTTTTGTGACTCATATAAGAAACTCCTAGATCTCCTTTTAAAAGACCTTTCATATAATCAAAATAGCGAACTAAGAGTGGATCATTTAGTCCATATTCTTCTCTGATTTGTTCAACTACTGCAGGATCAGCTGAATCACCAGCTATCATTAAGGCTGGATCTCCTGGCGCTAAATCCATAATGAAAAAGATCAAAAAAGATACACATAATAACACCGGTATAAGCATTAGTAACCTTTTTAATATATATCGATACATACTTGTTATCCTTTCATAATTTGATTGATAGATTTGAGTGTAAATGCTAGATTTGCACTCAAATCTATATTCATTGAATCAATTATTCTACAATATAAGAATATGTAAAGTCATGACATCCAGTTGCATTTAGCTTAATTCCCTGTAGAGATGATTTTTTCGCGATATTTAAAGTTTCCACATATAGAGGAACACAGATAGCTTCATCAACTACCATTGTCTGCAATTCTTTATACATCTCCATACGTTTTGTCTCATCCTGCTCAACTAATGCTCCGTCTAACATGGTATCAAACTTTTCATTGCTATATTTCATACGATTATTCTGTGCTCCCGTATAAAATAACAATCTCAAGTTATTATCACAGCTTACTAAAGAAACATGGGCCGCCATACAGGCATCAAAATCATTATCTTCAATTAACGTATTTCTTACCGCTGTCTCAACTTCTTCAATATTTAAGGTAATTCCTATTTTTCCTAATTGGTCTTGCAATATAGGAGCAATTGCTTTTGCAGTAGAATCATGGCAAAGCAATGAGAATGAAAATCCATCTGGATATCCTGCTTCTGCTAACAGTTCTTTTGCCTTTTCTATATTATAAGAATATCCTTCCATACCACCATAAAAGCCATAACATATATCAGTAAAATAAAAGTTTTGTGCTTCTCCAAAACCATTGGCTGCACCGACAACAACATCATCTTTGTTGATTGCCATATTAACCGCTTGTCTTACTCTAATATCTGTAAAAGGAGTACCTCTTTCCTCAGATACATTCATAACCATGTAATTTAAACGGGTACCTTTCATTTGAATCAAATCAAGATTTGGATCCTCTTCAATATAATCAAGGTCAACTGTTGATGGTGTTTGACAATAATCGATATCCCCTGCTTGAAGTGCGATTACACGTGTTGCATCCTCAGAATATTGGCGGAAAATAATAGTTTCTGCTTTTGGCATTTCACCAAAATATTGATCAAATCTTGCCATTTTAACTTCATTGCCAAAGTCGATATTATCATAATAAAAAGCTCCAGAACCGATCTTTGTACCCTCTTCCCCAAGTTCATTCATAGCTTTTTCAGATAAGATAGACATATTAGGGTTAGTTATATCAAATAGAAATCCTGTGGATGGACCACTTAAAGTTATTTCTAATGTTAAGTCATCCAATGCTTTTATCTCTTTAATAATCTGTACTTTAGGCGCAGTAGCAGAACTTGTTTTACCACGTTCAAAAGTATAAATCACATCGCTTGCTTTTACCTTTTCTCCATTATGAAAGTATGCATTGTCTTGTAGATAAAAAGTAAAGACTGTTCCGTCATCACTTACCGTATAGGATTTTGCAAGATCAGATACATATTCTGAAGTATCATAATCCCATTTCAATAATGTACTATGGCTTACCGTATAAAAAATTTGGTTTGTAATACTAGCCGTACTTTGCATATCTGTTGTTGTAAATACGTTTGAAAGCCCAATTATAATCTCCTTCTTATAATTACCACTTCCTGCATCAGTTACTTGACTTTGGCTACCTGAACCTGTTTCTGATGCCTCTTCGCCAGTAGATTTACCAGCGTTACTTTTACCACAGCCAATTAATGAAAACATCATAGCCAGGCATAATAATACAGCAATTCTCCTTGTTCTTTTCATATCCTCTCTTTCGTATTTGGATTTATAGGGGAGTCCAAAATACATTTCCTTTCATAAGATTTTTTTATTAAAAGTATCACTATATTCCAAAGAGATTGCTGTCCCTATAACAGTTTTTCTCAAATTACATATGATACAATCAACCATTGGCAAAGTGCTTTGTTTTTTTTATTTACATCTTACTTATTTAGTATATTTGCTGGTATCTTCTCTTTTGCATTTTAAATATTTGACTATTTATTACAATTTTGCTCTTGTTTTTTATGTATTTTTGTACATTATTAACCAAAACATGATTTTTGTCAATTGATACATTTTGAACAAAAAAATAAAACCACACCGTTTACATAAACGCATTTAGTGTGGTTTTAGAGATGTTTTGATTGTTTTTTTGCTATTGTTTATAATAAAATTGACCAAAATTGTAGCATTGACAATTTTTGTTCTAATACAGCTATCCCGCATATTCGCTAGCTTTTCAAGTGACTTCACTTGTCTTTGTTGCTAACATTGCTTTATATCTTCCTGGAGTAACACCTTCCTTCCGTTTGAATGCCCGAATAAAAGATTCACAACTAACGTAGCCAACCATAGTGGCCACCTGTTGAACCGAGAGCAAATCATCTTCTTTAAAATAGTCTTTCGCTTTATTGATACGAAACTCATGAATATAATCTAATAATCCAATATTAGCTAGCTTTTTAAACGTACGGGATACGTAATCTAAGTTTTTATTTAAAATATCCGCTATCATAGTAACGCTTAAATCTGGATTCATGTAATTATGTGTAACTATATCTATGATTTCGTTTTTAAATTGATCCTCTGATTCTCTAGCTGATTTTATACAAAATTCTTCTAACTTATCGAATAATTTATTTATCTGATTTTGAAATTCTACTGCATTATTACAACTCAATAAGCTACTGTGCTCATTCACTGTATCAATTAGCATTTTCATATCTGGAACATTGACATAATTAATAGTACCAAGAATATTATTCACTAAACCATATAAGCGAAACTTCCAAATCTGTTGTACATGTGGCGTATCACAAAAATAGTTATTAATAATTTTATTAAAATGCTTTTTTGCTTTACTAAATTCTCCGGCTTTAATATAGTTTAGTAGATAGTTTTCTTCCTCTAACATACTATAGCTGTATTCATTACTATATTCAAAAGTTGGTATCATATTATATCGGGCAAGTGTCTTATTACCGACTAACTCAATGTAGTCCATTGTTTCGTTTACTTCTTGAAAACTATTTTTAATGCCTATCCATCCACTGTGAAAGTCTGATATTGCAATGATGGTTTCCATTCCATAACTTTCTCTAAGAAAACGTTGTGCTTGCTCTAAACTATCTTTAATATATGTATTAAATGCATCCACTTTTTTATCTTCTAATAAAGCAAGAAACAATAATTCCCTTCCTTCAGGAAAACTAATAACATTAAAATTCTGAGTCAGTATTTTCAATATAATATTTTCACAAAAGTATATCGGTGCTTTCTCACTTTCGTAATGATTATAAATCTCAAAATAGGAACTAATATCCGTACATTTTAGTTTAATAAAGCAGCTTATTTTATTATCCACATTTAATTTTAATCGATCTGCGCACGTAACAATTTGCTCTTCCGAACACTTTTCATTGTATAAGGTGGTAATAAACATATCTTTCATAGCATTTGTATTTTTAATTTCACTGATACTTTTGTAAGCTAGCTCTTTTTCAGCAGCATCAAGTAACATACTTTGTATCTCGAAATAAGGATCTAACCGATTCGCTTTATGAAGTTCTTCTCCTCTTGCCAATGCAAATAATTGATCTATTGGATTATAAGTACGTCGAATAAAAAAATAACTAATAAGCATTCCAATAATATTACTAATAGCAAATGCAAATATACCAATCTCAAGTGTTTTATTCCTCTGGTCGTCTAAAACAGATAAGGCAATTCCACTGATATAGGTTGCATTTATCTGATTGCTTTTAAAATATGTATAGAGGTACCCATCCGCCTTAAAAGATCCAAAATCATCTTTAAATTCTGTTGACTCTAGTGTAAACTCCCTATTTTGAAACTTCCCTAATACATTACTTCCAGTTTTATTATCAACAATTGCTATGAATTCTCCTAGAGAAGTATCTGTATTTCGGAGCAATGATGTTAATACATTATTGTCCATCTTAATAAATACATTACTGTTACTAGCCTCTCCAGTCGGTGTCGCTGGATAAGACCGAATAAAATAAAAACTACCATCACTAAAACAAAGTAACCGGCCAATATTAAACCAATCTAGCTGCCTTCTCCAATCCTGATAAGTAAGTTCATTATCTTCATTCCTTATATAATTGTCATATATCTCTAGATTTGTCTGTAATCCAGCATGAGTAATATTTATGTTTTTCCCTTGAATACAAATTCCAATGTCTTGAATGAAGTTATTACTTAACCAAGTGGTTCTTAATTGATTTATAATACTTTCAATATAACTATATTGAATTTCATCAAGGCTTAAATCGCATGAACTAATATAATAAGTATTTTCATTATGTAATAATGTCCGACTGATATTTTTAGCACTCAGAATATATTCATCCATTAATTGTTTTGCATTCTGAACATGTAGCAATTGTGTGTTTCTAATCTGCTCTTCATTATTATTATAAAATTTTGTAGAAATAAGGAATAAAGAAAAGAACAGCAAACCAATTGGTACAAAGAAAAATGAAAAATAATATACTATAAATTTGAAAAGCATATCACGTTTTATTTTATTTGGTAGATTATAGTATCTGTTCATAGCTTTCTCCTTTATAAAAACTTTATATGGAATAACAAATCATATAAGGGCGTATAACAATGGAAAATCACCCTTCTCTATATAAAGTTTATGCTTACGTATATTTTTCCCTATTTCTTCACAACCACATAAAGATTCTTATCTATAGTTTCCTATAATTCTTCGACTCTTCATAGGTGTGCTGGTATAATTATGTTGTAACCCCTTGATATTAATTATAGCACCACATTGTTTGCATTGCACCACTTAAGTTCAAAAAAGTAAAATCAATTATAATTAGAAAAAGGACTCCACCTATCACTCAACCTCTATCTATCAAACTCCCCATACTCACACCCAACATTCTCACAGATAACCTCATCCAAAAGTCTACCATCCCGATACAATTTCACAGTCCCTTTTCCATTCCCACCGTTCCAAAGACGGTTATGGCATTTTTCCCCTGTTGGTGCTTCATAGTTAATAAGCAACATATCCTTCTTTTCACAAGTAATGTCTGTAACCATGCGATTCCGCCATGTTTTCTGATCCACATGCCAAATCATCTGAGTATCAGTTTCCTTACAAGCGAATTCTGTGCGAGTAAATGTCCAGAATTTTGAGAAGTTAAACTCGAAGCACTTCCCTTCATACCAGTAAGCAGATAACAATTTACGCTTAAGAGCAATCGGACCAACCTTAGGGCGGCCACCTCCAATATCAAACACACTATTCGTAAGTTTCTTTCCTGTGACCTTACTCGTAAGGTTATTTGAAGAAAGCCACAGCCAAGGAGAAGTAAAATTCTTCCCCCAGTTCTTGTCTGCATAGCCATAGCTTGTTTCTGGAGTTACAATGTATTTTTCTCCATTCCAAATTACCTCTCCAGAAAAATAACTTTTCATCCCTTCTGCATGCCAGAACATCTCAAAGAGCTGCATCTTACGAATAGGTTTGCTCGCACCGAACCCTACATGAAAGGCAACTTTTTTATCTATTTTTAAATTCCAGGACATCTCACCAGAATCAGACATATATTCCGGATGTTCTTGTGCTTCCTCGGCAGTTACTTTTACTGAACCACGCAATTCCTCTTCACTTACATAACAATCATCTGCTTTTACAGAAAAAGGTACTGACATCGACACATTAATTTTCTTCCAACCAAAAAAACGGTGGAGTTGGCCAGCATCCTCCCCCCACGAACCGGCTTTTACCATAAGATAAGATGGCTTTACTCCATTCTTTTTGTTTTCCGGAAGTTGACCAAAGATTGGTACATCCTTCGCATAAGCAGGATTACAAAGAAAAAACTCAACAAAAAAAGCTTTCTCCTCCCCTGTCTTGGTATTATGTCCGGTAAATGAATGCCACCACCAATCATAACCACACTTTGCCTGAGCTCCAAAAAGTTGACACGCGTTACGCGACATATCGTGTTTATTAAACATAATAATTCTCCTTTTACTATCTGGATTGTTATTTTTGTTCCTTGTTCATGAACACTCTTAATCGTATGTTTTGCAGCATCATATTTTTCAACCTCTAATACAACTTCCCTCTCAACACCATCGGAAGAATCCCCCCATGTCGATAATAATCAATATCCACACTAGAATCAAAACGTACCTTC
>JAEZKD010000076.1 GCA_023415655.1 Bacillota bacterium
ACTTGCCAAAGAAACAGAAGAATTAAAAGCGTCTGGCGTTACGCCCGGACTTGCAGTGATCCTGGTAGGGGAAGATCCCGGCAGCCAGATCTATGTGCGCAACAAGGAAAAAGCATGCCAGGAAATCGGCATTGCCTCCACGGTGCTGCGCTTGCCGGAGACTACCACCCAGCAGGAGCTGGAAGATTTGATCCATCGATTTAACAATGACGAAAGCATCGATGGCATCCTGGTCCAGGTACCCCTGCCCCGGCATATGAACGAGGCTGCGGCCCTTTCCCTGATCAAGCCTGAAAAAGATGTAGATGGCTTTCATGTTGTGAACATGGGCAACCTTTTTGGCGGCATAGAGACCATTGTGGCCTGTACCCCCAAAGGGGTGATGGAGATGATCCATTCCACCGGTATTAACGTGGCCGGTAAGGAGGCCGTGGTGGTGGGCCGCAGCAACAATGTAGGAAAGCCCATAGCCATGCTGCTTCTTGCGGAAAATGCCACAGTAACCATGTGCCATTCCCGCACCAAAGACCTTTGGGTCCATACGAAACGGGCAGATATCCTGGTGGCGGCGGTGGGCCGTCCTGGGATGATCACCGGTGATATGGTAAAGCCAGGCGCCATGGTGATTGATGTGGGTATCAATCGGGTGGAGGGCAAAGTGGTGGGGGATGTGGACTTTGCTTCTGTTAAAGAGGTGGCAGCCTATCTATCACCCGTACCCGGCGGCGTGGGTCCCATGACCATTGCCATGTTGATGTCCAATACACTGCAGATTGCCAGAAAGCGCCTGTAGGATTGCAATGAAAACCTATGACGGCGTATTGACCGTATATGATTTAAATGAATATGTCAGGCGAAGCCTTGCGGCTGATCCCATGCTGCAGGGCATGCGCTTAAAAGGCGAGATCAGCAACTTCAAACGCCACACCTCCGGCCACTGGTACTTTTCCTTGAAGGATGAGCAGGCACGCATTAACTGCGTTATGTTCCGCCAGCATAACTTTTCGGTACGCCTTTCGCCCAGGGATGGCATGCAGGTGGTGCTCACCGGCAGCGTGGGGCTATATCCCAGGGATGGCAGTTACCAGTTTTATGCCGAGGGCATGCGGGAAGACGGACTGGGCGACTTGTTCGTGCGCTTTGAGCAGCTGAAGGCGAAGCTGCAAAAGGAAGGCCTGTTTGATGCAGCCCGCAAGCGTCCCCTGCCGCTGCTGCCAAGCAAGGTGGGCATTGTCACCTCTCGAACCGGGGCAGTGATACAGGATATCGCAAGGGTCACCTGGCGGCGGCACCCAGGCATGAATCTTCTATTGTACCCTGTAAAGGTCCAGGGGGAAGGTGCGGCTCAGGAAATCGTTAAAGGCATTGAGGCCCTTGGCAAAACGCATGGAGTATCCGTGATTATTGTCGGCCGGGGCGGCGGTTCCATGGAGGATTTGTGGGCCTTTAATGATGAGGCTGTGGCCAGGGCCATAGCAGCTTGCCCTGTTCCGGTGATATCTGCCGTAGGCCATGAAACCGACTTTACCATTGCCGATTTTGCGGCGGATGTCCGGGCATCTACCCCTTCCCATGCGGCGGAGATGGCGGTGCCCATGCTGGATGATCTTGTGTATACCATCCGCCAGCTGTCCTCTCGGCTGCGCGGCGGTGCGGACAAGGTGTTGCTATCAGGATCAGAGCGCTTGCTGCGAGCCCAGAACAGGCTGAAGGAAAGGCATCCCAATGCCCAGTTGCTGGTTGCCAAAGGCAAGGCAGATTTGCTGCTATCAAGGCTCCAAAACGCTGCGGCAGCCTCCATGATACAGCGCACCACAAGATTAGAGGCAGCGGAAGGCAAGCTGGCGGCCTTGGGTCCTGCTCAGGTGTTAAGCCGGGGCTATGCCTTGGCGATGCATCAGCATACGCCGGTAACAAGCGCAAAAGCGGTTGCATTGGGCCAGCGGCTGCAGGTGATATTCTCTGACGGTCAGGTGCTGGCCGATGCTGTGGACATTAAGGAGGGGAATCCCTTTGGCGAAAAGTCAAAAAGCTGAAAGCTTTGAACAGACGCTAATGCGGCTGGAGGAGCTGGTAAAGACCATGGAAACAGGGGGCATGCCCCTTAATGAAATGCTAAAGGTATATGAAGAGGGCATGGCCTTATCCAAGACGCTGCAAAAGCAGCTGACGGATGCCAAGGGCAAGCTGGAAGAATTAAGCGCAAAAGGGGAAGTATCCGAATCGGATGCGGCAGGGCTTTGATTGTGAAAGAAACATATAACCGGTATTTGAGACTTGTGGAAGATGCGCTTGAAAACGCTGTTAAGGCAGGTCCCATTGTCCCCCGGGACGATGAGATACCGGAGCTTCTTGGCAGTGCCATGCGCTACAGCCTGCTTGCCGGGGGCAAAAGGCTCCGGCCTGTGCTGCTGCTGGGAGCCTATGCGCTCAAGCAGGAGGATGTAACACCTGCGCTTCCTTTTGCATTGGCCTTGGAAATGATCCACACCTATTCCTTGATTCATGATGACTTGCCTGCAATGGATGATGACGACCTGCGGCGGGGCAAGCTTACCAGCCATAAAGTATACGGGGAGGCCATGGC
>JAEZKD010000163.1 GCA_023415655.1 Bacillota bacterium
AAAAAATCACCGGATATTGAGCAAATAAAATTGGATATTATTGCTTTAAGCAACCAGGTTACTGATTATAAAAGTAGATTAAATGACTTAGAAAAACAGATTTTATCTGATTATGAAACGTTAACTATATTAACGAAAGGGATAAAAACAGGTAGTGATTTTGATATAGATGATATCATGGTAAATTCCTCGGTAAGTACTGAAACTTACGATGAATCTGGTTTGCAGGTGAAGGTTAGTAATGAGAATCAATTACAGAGATCTGTATTAACTGTTAAGATTACAGATATTGAAACCAGACTGATATCTAATATATCTGAGCAGAAAGTGCTAAAGTCAAAGATAACTGACATGATAAATTCTGTTAATGACATGCAAGCTATATTATTTGATGCTGAAGTTGAGTCTAAATTTAATGAAGTTAAAAGAAATTATGACCATGCCGAACTGACTTATTATACTTTTATGGATCGATATAAGGAAGCGGTCCAAACCGCAGCGTTTAATACCGGTAAGTCAATTGTTTCAGTATCTTCACCCGCTATTGAACCAATTCTGCCGGTCGGGCGTGGAAAAATGTTTTATATAACGATTGGAACCATTCTGGGATTAATAATTGGAGTATGTTCTGCATTGTTTGTAGAGTATTGGAAATTAAGCGAAAAAAGGAATATTGGTTAATTCCTAATTTTTCTGTTAACACGGGAATCAATATAATGTTTAGCATAAGTAAAACAACCCAATATATTTAAAAATTTTATGATGTATCAGACAATAAGTAAAGGGTGTTAAGATGGATATAAGTAAAAGATCTGATTTAAATAAATTAACTGAAAAGCAGCTCAGGTATCTTCCGATCAAAAGAGCAATCGACATAATTCTCTCAACAGGAGCAATCGTCATACTTAGCCCGGTCCTCGTAGGAATCGCTGTAGTGATAAAACTTGACTCAAAAGGACCAGTACTATTCAAACAGCAGAGAGTGGGTAAGAACAAGGAATTGTTTGAAATATACAAGTTCCGTACCATGCGCACGGATGCTCCTAAGGACAAACCAACTCATATGTTATCCGATCCTGATCAGTATATAACAAGTGTTGGGAAATTCCTTCGTAAAACAAGTCTGGATGAATTACCACAGCTCTTTAATATACTCAAGGGACAGATGTATTTAGTTTCGACCAGACCTGCCTTGTGGAATCAGTACGATTTAATGGAGGAAAGAGATAAGTATGGAGTTCATCAGATTGCGCCGGGTCTTACCGGATGGGCACAAATTAACGGACGAGATGAATTGGATATTCCGATTAAAGCTAAATTTGATGGAGAGTATATAGAAAAGTTTGGATTTTGGATGGATTTAAAATGCCTCCTTGGAACTGTTGGATCATTACTGAACCATGATGGTGTGATTGAAGGAAGCACCCGAGAATTAATATGGCAAGATACCAATACTAATATGGTACAAACTGAAAAAATAAAGAAGAAAATTATAATTGGTGGTGCTGTTGTTATAGGTGTCATTTCAGTTGGAATTACAATTCTAAGAACGCTATTAACATATTTTAAGAATAAAAAACTTCCTAATAACCAGTCAGTTGCACATAAAAAATTAAAGCTAGGCTGGTTTATTAGCTTTGTAATTTCTGCAGTGGCTTCATATACAATATATGTAAATGCTAAGAGAAAAGTAATGTTAAATGTTAACATAGAGGATGAAGACGATGATGAAAATAAAGCTGATGAAATAGAGATGAAAGAAAAAAAGTTATTGTCTCCTAAAAAAATTCTTATTACCGGTGCGAATTCTTACATTGGCATGTCGGTGGAGAATTGGCTGAATAAGTCGTACGACGATTATGATATTGATTCAGTTGATATGCTTGATGCTTCTTGGAGTGCATTGGATTTTTCGAAGTATCACGTGATTTATCACGTTGCCGGTATTGCTCACGCAGATGTGGGTTCTATCACTGAGGAAAAGAGACAGCTTTACTATAAAGTAAATACAAGCTTGGCGGTTGAAGTAGCTGAGAAGGCGAAGCGAGAAGGAGTAAAGCAGTTTATTTTTATGTCATCTATGATTATATATTCTGGATGCAAGGAGACGGTAATTACTAAGGATACTATTCCAAATCCTCTTAATTTCTATGGGGACAGTAAATGGCAGGCAGATCAGAGAATAAGAGATCTGGAAGCACCGGACTTTAAAGTGGTAGTGTTAAGACCACCAATGATCTATGGTAAAGGTAGTAAAGGTAATTATCTGGAACTTGCTAAATTAGCTACAAGGTTACCTGTATTTCCTATTGTTAATAATAGACGATCTATGCTTCATATTGATAACCTTTGTGAATTTGTAAAGCGGATGATTGACAACGAAGAATCAGGGGTGTATTTCCCTCAGAATGGGGAGTATAGCAATACTTCGGATATGATACAGATGATAGCAGAGACAAAGGGTCACAAAATAATCATGGTTCCATTTACAAATCTACTGGTAAGACTATTGGGAAAACTTCCTGGAAAAATAGGAGGACTAGCAGCTAAGGCATTTGGAGACTTAGTGTATGATATGAACATGAGTGAATACAAAGAGGATTATCGTGTTCATTCGCTTAGCCAGTCTATCGAATTGACTGAGAAATAGTGAGGAAATGAATAGCATGAATAAAGTATTGATCTTAGCATCAGTTGCTTCCATGATTGATCAGTTTAATATGCCTAATATACGACTCCTTCAAGATATGGGATATTCAGTAGATGTTGCATGTAATTTTATTGAGGGAAGTACTTGCTCTGATGAGAAAATTTTAGAATTGAAATGTAATCTAAAGAAGTTAGGTGTCAGATACTATCAGATTGATTTTGCACGAGATATATCGAATATGACACGTAATTGGAAGGCTTTGTGGCAAGTGGGAAATCTCATGAAAAAAAACAATTATCAATTTGTCCATTGTCATTCGCCAATCGGCGGTGTGGTCGGTAGGCTTGCCGCAAAGAAAGCAAAAACCAAGGTAATATATACAGCACATGGGTTTCATTTCTATAAAGGAGCTCCAAAGAAAAACTGGTTAATTTATTATCCGATTGAAAAATTCTGTTCCTATATGACGGATGTTTTGATTTGTATAAATAAAGAAGACTATGCACTGGCGAAGAAAAAGATGAAAGCGAAAAGAATAGAGTACGTGCC
>JAEZKD010000238.1 GCA_023415655.1 Bacillota bacterium
TAAAGGATGGTCAAGGTAGACCATTATTCATTCCTGATGTTACAAGTGGTGGAGTGGGTAGAATGTTCGGTATGGTTGTGAAGGCTGACGCAGGCGTAACAAGTGGATCTGTAATCATCGGTAATCCAAACGCTGGTTATGTCATGAATACTAACGAGCCTATGTCTGTGGCTACAGAGGAACACGTGAAGCTTAGAACAGTGGATTACGCAGCGTACACTATTGTGGATGGTGCGGTATTAGATACAAAAGCATTTGCACTAATCAGAAACACTCCATCGGCTTAGGAGGTAGATCATGAAAGTAAGAGCATTGAAGTTATTCAATGACTTGCAATCTAAAAAGCTCCGTAGAAGTGGAGAGATGTTTGAAGTGTCTGAAAAGAGGGCTAGTGAATTAATCACTGGTCCTCATGGCACTTTGGTTGAGGTTATTGAGGAAGATGATAAACAAAAGGGCGGTGAAAAAATTGGCTCTAATAGACGAGGTAAAGGTAGCACTAAGAATTAGAAATACTGCCTTCGATGGAGAGATACATGGATTAATTGAAGCTTGTAAGGTTGATTTATCTATCGCTGGAGTAAAGGTAATTAATGAAGTGGATCCATTGACCAAGCAAGCCATTGTTTTATACTGCAAGGGAAACTTTGGATATGATGATAATCCAGAAAGATTTTTACAAGCATTCAATAGCTTGAAACAGTCAATGTCACTATGTGGTGACTACAACGAGGCGGTGGCTAGCGATGTTTAAAGATATAGCAGAACTGATTTACTATACTGTAGTTGATGGAGTTCCAACAGAACAATCTCTTGAAGTTTTCGTTAATAAAAAGTCGGTTTATGGTAGCGAGTTTTATACTTCTTATCAAAGTGGTATAAATACAACTTGTATTTTTGAACTAAGGTCAGAAGATTACGAATTGACACGAACCATCGAAGAAGGAACCAACAAAGCATTATATGCCACTAGAATACGGTACGAGGGCGCTCTATACGACATAGTGAGACCATACATTAAGAATGGTATGGTTGAGCTTACTTGCAGTTAGGTGGTGCATATGAAAATTAATCTTGGCTACCAGGATACGTCCGATTGGATGCAAGAACAAATTGCGAAGATTCCAGAGACGTTACATAGGGAGAAAAAGCAAATACTAACAAGGTCAGCAAAGTTATTAAAATCTACAGTAGAAAAAAAACTAAGAGCTATCGAGTCGGATGTATCAGATGGTACAACGAACTATGATGGCTCTTTACCTTATGTCCATATGGCCGATGACGTGAAGACAAGCATTAAAGATGATAACGCAGGAAATATGTATGCTGTTATCCGTGGTGGAAAATTCACTGGTTACAAGTGGCATTTACTAGAGAATGGGACTTCATCACCAGATAGACCAGCGACTCATTTTATCGAAATAACCATGAAAGAGACAGAGGAAGAAATCAACTCATACATTGATGAAGCAATAGTAAAGGCGGTGCAAGGTGGAGGATAAGGTATTTGACATATTAAAAGGTGCGACTACGGTCCCAGTAATAAAAGAAGCATATCCAAGTATTTTCCCTTGTCTCACTTTTCACTTTTATAATGACGGTGGCGCATTATTTGGATCTGGAACAGCCACAGAAGAAGGAGCAAGTTGTCAAGTTGATATTTGGTACAAGGTAAAGAATGAATCCGTCAAATCGGCAATAACGAGCTTAAAGCAAGCAATCAAAAATGAACGGTATTTTGCATACCCACGTTGCGAGACAACTTATGAAACTAATACAAAAATATATCACACATATATCAATTTTGATTTAATAAAAGAAAGCGAGGAATAAAAATGGGAGCAAGCGTTAAAGCAAATCGCATTAACATTAAAAGAAGCGTATATGCAGTAATCACAAAAGATGATTCCACAGGTGTTGTGCATGGACCGATTAAAGCATTCGGAAAGCCAATGCAGATACAATTAACCCCTACATACGCTTCTGGTGTGCTTTACGGAGCAGGTGTTAAAGAAGAAGATCTTGCAAAGATTACTGGCATCACATTAAAGTACGATGTAAATAAAGTTCCAATCGAAGTTAGAGCAGAAATCGGTGGACATAAGATTGAAAATGGTGTCTTAATCGAGTCCAAAGACGATCAAGCTCCAAATATAGCGTTTGGATATGAAATCGAACAGACAAACGGAAAGGCAGAGTATGTTTGGCTGCTCAAAGGAAAGGCAAAGCCATTTGGAAGTAACGTACAGCAATCTACAGATAATATTAATTTCTCCACAGATTCTATTGACATTGGATTTATTCCAAGAGAGTTCGACGGAGAGATAAAGCGTTTTGGAGATACAGCTAACCCAGACTTTACACCAGAGATGGCAGAAGAATTTCTTGATTCAATTCCTGGTGCTACATTGACTGTTGCATAATTGGAGGATAAGTCTATGGCAAGAAAAGTAATTAATGTGAAGCCAGTCACAGAGCTGGAGCTACAGTTTGAAGATGGAAAGAGCCTTTGTGTCGTGTTTGATACAGAGGCTTTTTACAATCTTGAATCTTTAAAATATGATGGCATGGAGTTTACGGAAGATGAGCCACTGCCAGAACAGTGTGCCAAAATTGTTTATGCTGGAGCATTAGCTAAACAACCTGATATTACGCTTGATGAAGTTAGAGCAATGGTGTCCGATTGGAGCATGGGAACAATTACTGATGTTATTTTTGAATTTGCTGATAGCGCTACCTCTACGAAAAACGGGGTGCAAAGTGAATTTCAAAAAAAGTTGATGGAACTGTATACAAGAAAGATCTCGAAGTAGATTGGGATTGGTTGTTTTATGTGTACTGCATTAAGCTGAGGCGTACACAAGATGAATTTTGGCATAGCAGATTTTCTCAAATTGTCTGTGTGGTTAATATGTATGCAGATGAGCAGAAGATGGAGGCAGCAATAGCAAACAATGAACCATACGAGTCAAAGTATTTTAAGCAACAAGATGAAGTCAAAGAAATTAGCTCAATGAAAGAAATTAAGGGGTGGTAATCCTATGGCAAGTAATAAAAAAGTAATCACATTAGGGCTTGACTATAGCCAATTTGATGGTGGAATAACAGAAGTAAATAGAAAAATGGGATTACTTGATGCTCAATTCAAGTTGGTCAGTGAGCAGACTAAGAATTTTGGCACCACCACTGATCAGCTCACATTAAAGCAATCATACTTAACACAAAAGATAAATTTACAGACTCAGGCGGTAAAGGAAACAAAAGAAAAATACGACAAGGCACTTGAGAGTGGGAAGGCATCTGATAAGCAACTTGATAATCTGCATAAGAGATACATCAACAGTCAAATAGCATTAGAAAAACTGAATAATTCGCTGAGTGAAAACGAACAAGCTATGAAAGGTGTGGCAGATTCAAGCGAAGTCGCAGGAAAAGGGCTAGATAGCACAAGTTCAAGCTCGGTTGATTTAGCATCGAAATTATATCTTGTTCAAGAAGCTCTACAGTATGTTAAAAAGGCATTGAATGATTATGTTGAGTTTGATGTATCGATGGCAAAAGTCAATTCGATAGCAGACACAACAGCTGTATCCTTTAAACAGCTTAAACAAGGTGTATACGAAATAGCTAAGCAGACGGGCCAATCGGCAAATACAATTAGCAATGCACTGTACGAAACCATTTCAGCAAACGTGAGTACGAAGGATGCTTTGTTGGTTACAGAAAAGGCAGCTAAGCTCGCAAAGGCTGGATTTACAGATGCAGCAACTGCAGTTGATACGTTAACGACTATTATGAATGCTTATAAGTTATCTGCAGAAGAAGCAGGTATTATTTCTGATAAGCTGATCATGACACAAAATTTAGGTAAGGCCACAGTTGGAGAATTAGGAGAATCCTTTGGTAAAGTTGCTGGCTTAGCAAAAGAAGCAGGTATTTCCATTGATGAAGTATTGGCAGCAACAGCAACATTAACATTAACAAATGGATCTGCAAGCGAATCACTTACCTCTTTAAAGTCAGCAATAAGCAATATTATTAAACCAACAGCAGAGGCAAGGGAACTAGCGAAACAACTTGGTATACAGTTTAATGCAACAGCACTGGAAGGGCTAGGGTTGTCAGGATTCTTGGATTTAGTACAAAGGAAAACTAAAGGGAATACAGAAACAATGGCTAAGTTGTTTGGCTCAGTAGAAGCGTTAAACAGTATGCTTCAATTAACAGGTAGTGGTGCAGAATCATTTGCAGATTATCTTGATCAAATTAGCAAAGCTGGTGGTACAACGGATGAAGCTCTGGAGAAAATGGACAGCACGGGAAATAATTTCAAGGACTCATTAGCAAATCTAGGAACCACATTATTACAAGTGGGCGATACTTTAAGTCCTTTATTAAATGTGCTTAGTGTTGTATTTGATGTTTTATCAAGAATACCTACACCGATTTACATAATAATGATTGCCATTGGCGTACTTGCAATAGTTATAAAGAATATCACTGCAATCAAAGCTGCTTATGCAGCTATAACAACGGTGTGTAGCGCTGTAATGGGTATTTTTAGCACGACAGCTGGTACGACAGCTGCATCTCTAATTCCTTTACTAATAGTTATTGGGGCAATAGTCGCTGTTATCGGACTTTTAATCGGAGGAGTAAAAAGCGTAAGCGCTGCGTTTAAGGAAACGACATCTGGAGTAAGTGAAATGGTTAGTGAGGTGTCAGGCGCACAAAGGTCCATGGAAGCAAGCGTCACAAACCAAACCACAAATCAAAGAAAATACACAATGAGACACGTTGGAAATGCAAGCGGAACCGACAACTTTGAAGGAGGAGAAACATGGATAAACGAAGGTGGACCTGAGTTAGTGGAATTACCAAGAGGTAGCAGAATCCATAATGCAGAGAACACCAAGAGAATGATTGGCGGGGATACTTATATTACCAATATGTATGTACGAGCCGACGAAATCGACGAAGTGCAGAAGGTTATCAGAATAGTAAAATCACAACAACAAT
>JAEZKD010000291.1 GCA_023415655.1 Bacillota bacterium
GTATCCAGCTCCTCCCAAAACTAATATAGCCATACTGCCTCCTGTGATCTTATAAGGTATTAGGACCCTTTCCAACCTCAACTACATAAAAATCAGCTGAATATCCGATCTTGCTACGATAAACTTCCCCAACCTTATCAATAAATGCTTCAATTTTATCTTCTTTCACGATACTTACTGTACAACCACCAAACCCAGCTCCTGTCATACGAGAGCCAAGAACGCCTTCTTGCTTTAGGGCTTCTTCTACTAAGGTATCAAGTTCAATCCCTGTCACCTCATAATCATCTCGTAACGAAGCATGAGAAGCAATCATTAGCCTTCCAAATTCCTTTAAGTCATTTGCTAACAGTGCCTTTACTGCATCGATGGTACGTTGATTTTCATATACTGCATGTTTTGCACGTTTCTTTAATATCTCATCTTTTATTACTGCACTTACTTCTTCAAATTCTTCGATGGTTAAATCCCCAAGTGACTGAACCTTTTTAACCGTTCGAATACTAGCAAGTGCTTCTTCACACTGGTTTCTTCTTTCATTGTATTTGGAATCAGAAAGACCACGTTTTTTATTACTGCAAGCTATTACTATTTTTGCACGTTCTAAGTTCACTGGTGCATAGGTATATTCTAGGGTTGCGGTATCCAAAAATATCGCATGGTTTTCTTTTCCCATTGCAATAGCGAATTGATCCATAATTCCACAATTCACACCATTGAATTCATTCTCAGATTTTTGAGTTAGCTTCGCCATAGTTACAAAATCCAAGTCAAACCCAAGAAGTTCTCTTGCAACATAAGCAGTTAAAACCTCAATTGAGGCAGAACTTGATAGACCAGAGGAGTTTGGAATATTACCAAAGTAGCAGATATCCATCCCTGAAGTAATTGGATATCCACACTGCTTAAGAGTTGCAATCACACCAAATGGATAATTTGCAAAATCTTGATTCTTATCATATACAATGTTCTCAATGGTGGTTGACTTAATTCCAAGAGAGGAGAAATTTTGAGAAAAGACACGTATTTGGTTACTAGAATTTAACCTTGCCGCAGCGTAAGTACCAATCGTTAAAGCACACGGAAACACATGTCCTCCATTATAATCCGTATGTTCACCTATGAGATTCACTCGCCCTGGTGCAAAAAACACTTCCGTTTTTTCATGATTACCAAATACACTTGAAAAATAGTCTAGCATTGTCTGCTTCATCATTTCTGACATCTAATTAACCTACCTTATATTCGAATTGATTGAATTACAGAAAAGCTGCTACGTGCATAATAGTAGAGTATTCCTTCCTTTTCTCTCATGCTAGTAACAGCTTTTGTTATTAAAATAGAACTTCTTTTTTTCTATGGAGTAATCTAGCCCCGTTCGTAATAATTAATGCTCCAGAGACACACCCCGCAACAATGATACAGATTCCTAAAACTACATCACCGATACCTACGGATTTCATCGTTTTATAAACTCGTTCCATGTACTGCTAACCTCCATTCAAGTAATTTTTGAACTTTTGATTGACTAAACATCATATTTATCTAACGCCATATTGTTCATAATAGGCATCGATGGCTTTCTTTCGCTCATCATCAATAATTACTTTACCATTATAAGGCTTATTATACAAATGTTCAACCACTTCTTGCATTGTAACAATTGCCGTTGTCGCAATCTTATAATTCTCTTCAATTTCAGCTAACGCGCTCTTATCTCCTTTTCCACGTTCCATACGATCCACAGAAACCACAAGCCCCATCACAGAAACCTTCCCCTGTGCTTCTAGAATTGGCATTGTCTCCTCAATGGAGGTTCCTGCAGTTGTAACATCTTCAATGATTACTACCTTGTCCCCATCAGTGATAGGACTTCCAAGTAAAATACCTGCATCCCCATGGTCCTTTACTTCCTTACGATTGGAACAATACTTAATGTCGCTGCCATAAAGTTCATCCATCGCCATACTTGTTGCAACACTCAAAGGAATACCTTTGTAGGCTGGTCCGAAAAGAATATCAAAGTCTACACCATATTTATCATGAATTGCTTTTGCATAATATGTACCAAGCTTACGCAACTGTCCTCCAGTACGATAAAAACCAGTATTTACAAAAAAAGGAGTCTTTCTTCCACTCTTCGTAGTAAAATCTCCAAAGCGCAATACATTGCAATCCACCATAAACTCAATAAATTCTTTTTTATACTGTTCCATAGTACTCATCCTTTCTTATTTTACGCAACCAATCAATTCCTTAATGTCAGTTACGTTGTGTTTTTTCATAAAGCTTTCAATTCCATTAATGACCTCAACGGTTGCCATTGGATTTCTAAAGTTTACTGTTCCAACACTCACTGCAGTCGCACCTGCCATAAGAAATTCAATTGCATCCTCAGCAGTAGTAATTCCACCCATTCCTATGATCGGAATGTTGACTGCATTCGCTACTTGATAAACCATACGAACCGCTATTGGTTTCACTGCAGGACCAGAGAGTCCACCCGTTTTATTTGCAAGTGCAAAGGCTCTCTTTTCAATATCAATTTTCATTGCAGTTATCGTATTAATCAATGATAGTACATCCGCTCCCCCATCGACTGCTGCTCTTGCCATCTCTGTAATATCAGTTACATTCGGACTAAGCTTCATAATAATTGGTTGCTTGGCATATTTTTTGATCTCTGAAGTAATCTCTTCTACCATCTTTGCATTCTGTCCAAAAGCAATTCCACCTTCCTTTACATTCGGACATGAGATATTAATCTCTAGCATATCGACGGGCTCATTTGACAATCGTTCTACTACTTCAACATAGTCTTTTATTGTCTTACCACATACATTTACAATAACTTTTGTGTCATATTGCTTTAAGAATGGGATGTCTCGTTTTACAAACAAATCAACGCCAGGATTTTGTAGCCCAATTGCATTTAACATACCACCATAGGTTTCAGCAACTCTTGGTGTTTCATTCCCTGGCCATGGGACATTAGCTACCGCTTTTGTTACTACGGCACCAAGAAGATTTAAGTCTACAAAGTTGGCATACTCTGCTCCTGAACCGAAGGTGCCAGAAGCTGTCATCACAGGATTCTTTAACTCTACTGAAGCAAGTGTAACTTTCGTATTCATTCTTAGCTCTCCTTTATAATTCCACCTCATCTGCATAGAACACAGGACCTTCTTTGCAAATTCGCTTATTATTGACATTGGTATGGTGATCTTTTTCCTTACTCTTGCATACGCATGCTAAACACGCTCCGATTCCACATGCCATGCGTTCCTCCATCGAAATCTGAGCCTTGATCTGATGCTCGTTCGCGTAAGCCTTTACACCACGCAACATAGGTGTTGGTCCACAGGAGTAAATCATGTCTGCCGTAAGATCATTTGCTTTGATTGCATCAATTACATTCCCTTTGGTTCCTATACTTCCATCCTCTGTTGCAAGGTAAACATC
>JAEZKD010000029.1 GCA_023415655.1 Bacillota bacterium
TGATTTTTCAGTAATGTTACTTTTCGGTACTAAGACACATAATTTTGCATTTGCTTGCTCACTATCTACTACCATATAAAAATATTGCTTTGAATCAATACTTTTATATCCAGATGTAAGATCTTCCTTGGTTTCTTCTCCATCAATAGGAAGTTCGCCAAACTCTATGGCAGAATTTATACCAACACTCTTCCCATCTCCTGTAACAAATATAACTTCACTGTCTTGTCCAAAATTCAACTCACTTAACAGTTCTTTGATATAGTCACTTTTAATGTCTGCAATAACGATACCATTACGGCTAGAAGAACCAAATCTTTGACTACAATATAGAATATAGTCGTCGCTATCCACCCCTAATATCTCATCCATGTAAGGATGCTCGCTCCCCCATTGGACATAATTATTAGCAAGCATCTCTTGATCTTTAGTTTCTGATAGCCGATCGATAAAACTATCCACTTCGGAGCTATTCTTAATCGTCTGTGTCGTAATCACACTCTGTTCCAGCATTGGTAACACATGCAGATTAAGTATTACAGGATTCGTATTCTGTTTCACAAGCAGCATAGTACTTATATTTTTCTTTACTTGTACTTTTTGCATCGTATTATTATCAAGACCTCCAAGTGCATAAGAATTCACATTGGAATCACTAGCCAATTCCATCACGATCGTCTTCACGGAATTCACATATTGATCGATGCATTTTTTTGTCATCTGAACGGCGTTCTTAGCAGACTCTTCGTAATTTTCTATCAATCCCCTCGAAGCATTCCGATATGAGATGACTCCTACCATAATGATAAAAAGGACTGGTAGTAAAAAACCTAAAAATAATTGCGCACGAATGCTAAAACCACGTTTCCCCCGTTTTCTCTGCATATGCTACCTCCGTATTATTCTAATAATAATAGCATAACAGTTTAAACTAAATATTATATTGTCGAAATTTTAAAAAAGTATCATAATTTTATTGGAAGAATGTAAACTACCTACACTATGTACTTTCTGGTATTCTTTTCCTTCATCTTTTTGAAAGTCTTTGTTCAGCAATAGCAAATCCGAGGAGTTTCCTATAATATAAAAAAAGAAGTTCCATAGAGCATTTGCTCTATAAAACTTCTTTTTTATCTGTGATTTCAATTGGAATCTTAAAATTTGAGATGATGCTATCATAACATTCCTCGCATATAGTAAACTTGTGGATTTCTAGATCTCGATTTGAAAAAAAGCCCCATTCTTTCGTTACTTGAATTGCATCTTCTTTCAAAATTCCTTTTTCCATACACAAAGTTCTACCGCATGAATTACATGCTATTGAGGTTTTCTTTCGTTCTTTTATTAAATGAACCATTGGGCATTCCTCCACTTCTTAATTATACAAGAAATCTTATCCTTATCACAGTGGTAATCGTTGTCATCTTTTAATCATACTTCCACATTATAACAGCATCTTCCTTTGGGTGAGAATAAAAGCCTTTACGAATTCCTGCTTCTTCAAAACCTAGCTTTTCATAAAGCTTTCTTGCTGGCTCATTACTAACCCTTACTTCTAATGTGGTTGCTTCTACTGACATTTCCTTCGCATGTGCAAGTAATTCTTCTAACATCTGTGTCGCAACTGCTTTCCCCCGATGTTCTGGCGAAACACAAACATTGGTAATTTGGCCTTCTCCTGCAACTTCCCATAGTCCGCAGTAACCTACGATATTTTCATCTTCTTCCGCGACGAGGTAGATATGATTTGGAGTTTCCACTTCTCCTAAAAAGCTTTCCTTGCTCCATGGTTCAGAAAACACTTCTTCCTCAATCTGAGCAACCATCTCTACATCCGCAGCTTGCATTCTTCGTATAATCATTCGTTTATAGCTGCCTCCTTACGTTCCCTTTCCGCTTGGGAAAGTCTTAAGTATTCTGGTTCATGCTCCTTCGCTGATTCAATCTGACCTTCTTTATAGTATTGAATTGCTAATGCTCCAATCGCCCCAGCTCGTTGCTTGTTTAGATGACTTGGTGCAAATTGATATTCAACCCTAGTTAATTTCTTGAGTTGTTCCTTATAAACATCCACACCATCCCCAAGATAGAGAACTGGTTTTCCACAAAGATTAATCTTATCCACTATTTCAGTTACATCAACTGCTTGCTGTTCTTCAATCACCTGAAAGGTTCCATCTACAAACTCATACAGTCCTGTATAAACCTGATTTCTTCTTGCATCCATAAGTGGACAAATAATTCCACGATATCCAAATACATTGTAAGCTAATCCATCCACGGTAGGAACACCAATGATTGGCTTGTCCAATGCAAGCCCTAACCCTTTTGCAGTTGCGCTTCCAATTCGTAATCCAGTAAAGGAACCAGGCCCCTTTGCTACTGCAATTGCGTCCATCTCGTTTAGATCAAGCTCCAGCATTTTAACGATTTCATCTAACATTGGTAGTAGTGTTTGTGAATGTGTTTTCTTATAGTTCACTGTGTATTCAGCTAGCATAGCATCCTCTGTTAGGATTGCAACAGATGCTACTAAACCAGAACTATCAAGTGCTAATATCTTCATACTGCATTTCCTTCCTCGTCTATCGTTATTTTTCGATAGTCGAATCCTTTATCGAGTACCTTCTCGATTGTAATGTATGTGACAGGTTTGGGTATGACATCTTGAATCAGTTGCGCCCATTCAATCAGGCATACTCCTTGTCCATAAAAATAATCCTCATAACCTATTTCGTCCATCTCCGATATATCTGCAATACGGTATACATCGAAATGATATAATGGTAATCGTCCTTCCTCATATACTTGTACTATCGTAAAGGTAGGACTACTGATTGGCTCCAAAACTCCTAACCCCTTAGCAAAACCTTGTGTAAATACTGTCTTTCCAACGCCTAAATCTCCATTTAAACAAAAAATCTGTCCTTTTTTTGCTCCCTCACCCATACGCTGACCAAAGCGATAGGTATCTTCTGTTGTGAAACTTTCAAACACCATGATAAAATCCTCTTATTTCATTATCTTAACAATGCCTTTAGCATATTTTTTTATCATATTACGCATTAAACTACATTGTTCTACATAACCTTCTTTTGGGAGAATATGAGCTCGATCAAAGGACATATAAAAATAGAAATCTTTCTTAGTTTCTACAATCTTATATATATCCTTCCATTCTAGTAGCATTTCCTCTTCCTTAAGCCGAACTGTTATTCCTTTCTCATCGATGATATAATTCAAAGGTTGTTGAAACATTGGTGTTAACTTCACTTGTTTTGCTGCTTTATAGTAAAGCAAAATCGGCTGGATAATCGTAAATAAAGCTGCGATTAAAATCAATAACACTTTATTAAATGTCTCCCCACCATCTGCCCCTGTAAACAATAGAAGCAAGGCTCCAATACTTATAACAAGATTGATGATTCCACGAATACCCTGGTAGGAAAATCGCATCAAAAAACGATACATATCGCTGACCTTCGTTTGATAGCTAAATTTAATTTCTGTTGATTGTTCGTTTTCCATAATCCCTCCTGTTCCTAAGTATACCGAAAAAAAGATGTCTTTAAACCTATTGTTCAACCATTTAAGAAGAAGCAATGATGAAAAGACACCTTCATTCTTGCATTGTTACTGCAATTATATCAGATTATATTAAAATTTCAAGACATTGTGTATTTTGACAGCTATCGACAATCATCCTTTAATATGTGGCTAATTTTTTTATAGATTAAAATAGTAACAATCGAAACAATACCATACTTAATCAGATTAAATGGAGTAACACCTAACAATACAAAGGTGGATAATCCGTGAATTGCAGAATTCGCTTTCGTTCCTTCCCCAATTAAGAAATCCATTGACTGTCCAAAATTCATACCCATGCCAGGACCCATTAATTGCGCATACTTTGGTAATAATACAAATGCATTCAGTATCCCTCCTGCAACAGTTGCTGATATGGTACCAATGCCCAAGCCAACAATTGCATTTCTTCTACTTTTTCTTAAGAAATATACAAAAGCAGCTGGAATCAAAAAAGCACTACCTATTAAGAAATTTGCGAATTCTCCAACAAAGGCTGAGGTGGTTCCATCAATCATTAGATTCAACATAATCTTTGTTAGTTCTATGGTTAGCCCAGCCACTGGCCCAAGGGTAAATGCACCAATAATTACAGGAATTTCACTAAAATCAAGTTTATAGAATCCTGGTATAAAGCCTAGTGGAAACTCAAATAGCATTAACACAACTGCAATCCCTGATAGCATTGCGATAATTACCATTCTCTTTATTTTATAGTGTTCTTTTACAAGAGACATCTTATGTTTCTTTGCAATCCATAGCTCAGCTCCATAAGCGGAAGCTAGTATGGTAGCTATCACCACTGCACTGATGATTAAAAATCCAAGGTTTGAACTAGCTAAGTTCAATAAATCAGTTAGATTACTCATATTTTTCTCCTTTTACAAGGATGTTCCAGGGTTGTGATGGATTGTTCTCTTATTTTAAGATCCTTTTGCTCATAATTACATCTTGGAATGAACAAAAAATCCCCGATTAAAATCGGGGATTCACATTAACGTGTATTGTGATGATCTATATGATTATAAGAATATAAAATCACGCTTTCACAACTGTCTTCTCTCATCCAGACTTTACTGTCGGTTTTGGAATTCACTAATGTGTCACCAAATCAACGAGTGTAAATCACTCGCTCGCGGACTTTACCGCCGGTTGGGAATTGATCACTGCAATGCAGTCTTCGCACCCTGCCCCGAAGAACTTCCTATCATATTTATGACCTCATTCTACTTTTTTAATTCCTAATTGTCAACTATAAAATCATTGAAAGTTGAATTCTTTTTTTCGGTACGTCTACGCTTAATACTTTTACGTCTACAATGTCTCCAACGCTTAATACATCTAATGGGTGTTTTACAAATTTAGATTTCGATAATTGAGAAATATGAACCAAACCATCCTGATGGACACCGATATCGACAAATGCACCAAAATCAATCACATTACGAACCGTTCCCTTTAAAATCATACCTTCTTTTAAGTCCTTCATCTCAAGAACATCGGTACGTAGGATTGGTTTTGGCATCTCATCACGTGGATCACGCCCTGGCTTTTCTAATTCCTTCATGATGTCGGTTAATGTGATTTCACCAATCCCTAATTCCTTCGCCATGGATTTTTTATCCTTTACAAGCTGACTTAACCCTGAAAGTCTTTGGGATTCCTCTGCAGTTGCAACAAAACCATTCTCAACTTTTGTTTCAGCTTCTGTCTCTTTGATAGAGCCAGTTGTTTGAATCGCGCTTAATAGCGCCTGAGCCATTGCTGTATTCGTATGTCGCAATGTAATATTCTTCTCCTTGCGTTCATTGCGATTTCTTCTTGGTGCTTTCTCTTCCTTCTTGTTCTCTTTTTGCTCTTTGCTCCCTAGCTTTTGCTTTGCTTGCATCTCTTTTAAATCCTTAACCGTAAATCCTAAGCTAGATAATAATTTTTCTGCTGCATCATAGGATTCTGGATGAACACTTGTTGCATCCAAAGGATTATCACCATCATTGATACGAAGGAAACCAGCACACTGTTCAAATGCTTTTGGACCAAGTTTTGTTACCTTTAACAATTGCTTGCGATTACTAAACTTACCATTCTCTTCTCGATAAGTAACAATATTTTTTGCAATTGTTTTTGTAATACCAGAAATGTATTCAAGCAAGGAAGCAGAAGCAGTATTTAGATCCACTCCAACTTTATTCACACAATCCTCAACCACACCAGAAAGTGCATCACTTAGTTTCTTTTGATTCATATCATGCTGATATTGTCCAACTCCAATGGATTTTGGATCAATTTTAACAAGCTCTGCAAGAGGATCTTGAATACGTCTTGCAATCGAAGTTGCACTTCTTTGTCCTACATCAAAGTTTGGAAACTCCTCGGTAGCTAATTTACTTGCCGAATAGACGGAAGCTCCTGCTTCATTTACGATGATATAGGAAACTTCCTCATCGATCTCTTTTAACATTTCAACAATCACTTGTTCGGATTCTCGAGAAGCGGTTCCATTACCAACAGAAATCAACGTGATATTATATTTTTTTATTAAGCCTTTGACAATTTCTTTCGCTTTTTCCACTTTAAACTGAGGTGCCGTAGGATAAACAACGACTGTTTCTAACACCTTCCCTGTTGGGTCTACCACTGCAAGCTTACAGCCGGTACGAAACGCAGGATCCCAGCCAAGGACAACTTGTCCAGCGATTGGAGGTTGCATCAATAACTGTGTTAGATTCTGTCCAAATACTTTAATTGCTCCATCTTCTGCTTTTTCCGTTAAATCATTGCGGATTTCTCGTTCAATCGCAGGACCAATTAAACGGTCGTAGCTATCTGCGATTGCAGCTTCTAACAATTCCGTCGTGAACTCATTCTTCTTTGTAATAACCTGACGAGATAAATAAGTTAAAATCTGATCTCTTGGTGCTGCTATCTTCACTGTTAGAAACTTCTCTGCTTCCCCACGATTTAATGCTAAGACACGATGTCCTGCCACCTTATTAATTTTTTCACTAAACTCATAGTATAGTTCATATACGGATTCAGCCTTTGCATCCTTTGCAGTGGAAGTCAAACTGCCCTCTTCAAATGTTAACTTACGAATATAGATACGATAATCAGCCTCATCTGAGATACTTTCAGCTATAATATCCAAAGCGCCTGCAATTGCTTCCTGAACAGTAGCAACCTCTTTCTCTTCTGATAAGTATTGTTTTGCTTCCTCTTCGATTGGTTGAGTCGCTTCTTGAGAACGAATATAGGCCGCAAGAGGCTCTAATCCCTTTTCCTTTGCAATCGTTGCTCTTGTTCTTCTCTTTGGACGGTATGGTCGATATAAATCTTCTACAACTACTAGGGTCGCTGCTTCTAAAATCTGCTTTTTCAACTCTTCAGTCATTTTCCCTTGTTCTTCGATGTTAGAGATAACAGAAGCCTTTTTATCCTCCAAATTACGAAGGTAGACCAATCTCTCAGATAAGTTTCTTAATACTTCATCATTCAAGGAGCCTGTAACTTCTTTTCGATAACGAGCAATAAACGGAATTGTATTTCCTTCATCAATCAATTTAACTGCTGCGTCTACCTGTTCAATTTTAATTCCAAGCTCTTCGCTTAATTGTTTTAATATATTCATTTCGTATACCAATGCAATTCGCAAGCCTTTCTTTCATTTCTTCCGCTTTTATATAAAAGCACGCTCTCTTTATTCTAACATTGTTTTTCGTTGTGCGCAAGGTTACATCGTTTTCGTTACTTAAGCATTTCGAAAGCCTAATTCATAAAGAGATGCATAAATCCCATTCTGCTTCATTAATTCCTCATGCGTTCCTTTTTCTTTGATTCCCTCTTCTGTTAATACAATAATATTTCGTGCATTCTTAATTGTGGAAAGACGATGAGCAATTACAAAGGTAGTACGATTCTTCGCAAGTCTTTCCAAGGAATCTTGAACCACCTTCTCACTTTCATTATCAAGTGCAGAAGTTGCCTCATCAAAGATTAAGATTGGAGGATTCTTTAAGAATACTCTTGCTAAACTTAATCTTTGTTTTTGACCACCAGAAAGCTTTATTCCACGCTGGCCGATGTAAGTGTCATACCCATCTGGTAGACCTTCAATAAATTCATGTGCATTTGCATTCTTTGCTGCAGCAATCACATCTTCCATCGTCGCATCAAGATTACCATAACGAATATTATCCGCCACCGTTCCTGCAAATAAGTAAACATCCTGCTGTACAATCCCAATGTGTTTACGAAGTGAGGAAAGTGTAAATTTACGTACATCGATTCCATCAATCGTAATGTTTCCTTCGGTTACATCATAAAATCTTGGAATTAAGGAGCATAACGTTGTTTTTCCGACACCAGATGATCCAACAAGTGCAATATACTCTCCAGCAGGTACAGTCAAATCAATGTTTTTAAAGACATCGATACTCGTATCCTGATATCGAAAAGCAACATTATGGAATTCAATTTCTCCTTTTACCTTTTTCATCTCAATTGCATCTGGTGGATCCACAATATCTGGCTCTGTCTCGATAATTTCCATAAATCGTGAGAATCCTGTAATACCATTTTGAAATTGCTCGGTAAAACTAATCAACCTACGCACTGGTTCAATGATATTATTCACATAAAGAAGAAAGGTTAACATATCACTTAATTCAATTCCACTCGTAGCTATCAAAAGTCCTCCACCAACAATCACTGCAACGTTGATGAGGTTCGTAAATAAAGAAAGCCCTGAATGAAACGTTGCCATCTGCCAATAGGCCTTCCTTTTACTTTCCACAAACCGACGATTGCCGTCTTCAAACTTATGAATTTCTTGTTCTTCGTTTGCAAAGGATTTTACAACGCGGATTCCGGATAGATTATCTTCTATTTGTGCATTAATATCCCCTACACACTCTCGATTTTTACGAAACGCTTGATTCATGCGATTTTTCATCACATAAGCAAAAGCACCCATCATCGGTAAGAAGATAAACAATATAAGAGTTAATTTCCAATCAATTCGAACAAGTATTACAAATGCACCAAAGAATTTAATGACAGAAATTACAACATCCTCAGGACCATGATGGCATAGCTCAGTAATATCAAATAAATCATGTGTAATACGCGTCATTAATTGACCTGTCTTTTGATTGTCATAATAATTAAAGGATAGCTTTTGTAAGTGCGTAAATATTTCATTACGCATATCATACTCCATCTTAGCTCCCATAATATGACCTTTATACGAGATAAAAAAATTGCAGCAAAGCTCAATCATAGCAATTGCTATCATTAAAAGTGCTAGCTTGATAATAATTGAAATCGCTGTATGAATCTCATAACGTATTAGCACATCATTAGTTATGTAGCGAACAATGATGGGATAAATTAATGATATGGCTGCAGCAAGCAATGCACAAAACATATCTGCAAAAAATAATTTCTTGTATGGCTTATAGTATGATAAAAATTTTTTAGCTCTTGGCTTCATAATTCTCCTAACTTTTCTATTGAAGAAAAAAGGGCTGTTCATAATTTTTGTCTCACATTTTGTAAAACAAAAATTAAACAACAGTCCCCATTTTATTTATCGAGATAACTTTTTGGCCATCTCGAATAAGTAATCATCCAAATCTTTACTCATTGCTAATGCTTCATTGATGTCATAATCAACGAATTCCCCGTTGCGATATGCAACCACACGGTTACTACCTCCACGAGTCAATATATCAACAGCCTTTGCACCCATTGCAGAAGCATACACACGGTCTTTACAAGTTGGGCTTCCACCACGTTGAATATGTCCAATAATCGTAGCTCTTGTCTCCATTCCTGTTGCTGCTTCAATACGCTTTGCCATGGCATTCGAATCACCAATACCTTCAGCATTTACAATGATATGATGCTTCTTCCCTCTTTTTCTCTTATCAATAATATTATCAATGATTTTCTGCTCATCGCGATCATAACGCTCCGTAGTTAGAATATCTTCTGCTCCATTGGCAATACCACACCAGAGAGCTATATAACCAGCATTTCTACCCATTACCTCAATAATACTACAACGCTCATGAGAGGTCGATGTATCACGTACCTTATCAATCGCCTGCATTGCTGTATTTACTGCTGTATCGAAACCAATCGTATACTCTGTGCAAGCAATATCAAGATCGATGGTACCTGGTAATCCTACTGTATTAATTCCTCTTGCTGCAAGCTGTTGTGCTCCCTTAAAGGAACCATCTCCACCAATTACAACCAAACCATCAATTCCATGTTTCTTGCAATTTGCAGCTGCTTTATCCTGCCCTTCTTTCGTCATCATCTCTGGACAACGCGCAGTATATAGGATTGTTCCACCTCGTTGAATAATATCTGAAACGCTCTTAGCATCCATCTCTATAATATCTTCTTCTAGTAATCCAGTGTATCCTCTTCGAATGCCCTTGACCCTCAAACCACTTGCAAGAGCAGTACGAACAACTGCACGAATAGCTGCATTCATGCCTGGAGCATCTCCACCACTTGTCAATACACCGATTGTCTTAACTTGTTTTATTACATCTGCTTTCGCCATTGTTTTCCCTCCGAATACTATATCGTTAATAATTTGACATAATGTACAATATTTACAAAGTTCTTCTTAACTCCACCATTGTAAACCATGGAAAACTGTTTTTCAATACTATTTTAACCGAGAATTTGACTTTTTTAGAAATTATTGTACTATTTTACTCCGAATTTCCAATGATAGTATTTACAATCCTATCCTTTGAATTACAGCTTATATAACACCTTGATATTACTTTCCTCATAGCGTTCTAAAAGTCTCTCTCGTAATTCTAGATTCCAACCAACCAATTGGCTTTTTGGCAATCGTTTCACAGCTTTCTCTTTTTCACAATAGATAACAACCTGATCTTTTCCATCAAAAGGCTCAATGATAGCATATAATTTCTCTTCCTCTGCAAGAAAATGTTCCTTATCTGCAAACTTAATCCAGATTTCTCTAGGAATATCGTCAAATGGAATGATATTTTGACATATTAATTTGGCAGGACGATCTTCCTCTACAGCCACCTTACCACGAATTAAGACTCGTTGATCAACTTCTAGAAGATATTTATTTTTTTCATAGTCACGAGGAAAAACAATTACTTCTACCGTACCAAACATATCCTCCAATGTAACAAATGCCATTACACTATTGGTTCTCGTAGTTTTTAAGTTTTTTGAGGTAATCATTCCTCCGATGGTTTCTATGTTTCCATCCTGAACACGAACCTCATTGGTTTCTTCATCCAATATAAAGTCTGAAGTATTGACCGTTGCATTCTTTTTTAGCAATTGGTCATAAGCATCGAGCGGATGTCCACTGACATAGATTCCAAGCACTTCCTTTTCGAATGCTAACTTCTCCTCCATTGTGAATTCACCTACATTCGGCATAGAGAATTGTTCCTGTTCTACAAACACTTCCTCACCTAAGTCAAATAAAGATATCTGCCCTGTCATTGCACGTTTCTTCTCCTGTGCAACAGCTTCTAATACCTGAACGTATATATGCATTAACTGCTTCCTAGTTCCAGGTAAACTATCAAAAGCACCAGATTTAATAAAGCTTTCAATTGTTCTTTTATTCACTTCCTTATTGGATAATCTCGATGCAAAATCCTTTAAACTTGTGAATGGTCCATTCGCTTCGCGTTCTGCTACTAGAGCATCAATGACTGGTCGCCCAAGTCCTTTGATTGCATTCAATCCATACCGAATATATCCATCATTTACCGTAAAGGAGGCATACCCTTCATTAATATCTGGAGGTAATAATTTGATGCCCATCTGACGGCAAGTATAAATATACTCTGCTACCTTAGTCGGATTATCAATGACTGAAGTCATAAGCGCAGCCATGAATTCAACTGGATAATAACACTTTAAATATGCAGTCTGGTAAGATACAACTGCATAAGCTGCAGCATGAGATTTATTAAATGCATACTTCGCAAAATCAGTCATTTCATCATAGATATGATTGGCCACTGCTTCTGGTATGCCCTTTGCAATACATCCAGGTACTCCTTCTTCTTGATTCCCATATACAAAGCTATGACGTTCCTTCTCCATAACCGATGCTTTTTTCTTTGACATCGCACGGCGTACCAAATCACTTCGTCCAAAGCTATAACCTGCCAGCTCTCGAACGATCTGCATTACCTGCTCCTGATAAACAATACATCCATACGTAGGTGCAAGGATTGGTTCTAGCTCTTTGCATTCATACACTATGCTTGATTGATTTACTTTTCCTTGAATATACTTTGGTATAAAGTCCATTGGACCTGGACGATATAAAGAAATTCCAGCGATAACATCCTCTAGACTACTCGCCTTTAATTCCTTCATAAAGCTTTTCATACCAGCACTTTCTAGCTGGAAGATCCCTTCTGTCTTTCCAGATGCAATAAGTTCGAATACCTTACTATCATCATAATCGATTTCATCTATGTTAAGCTTATGATTCTCTGGTCTTGTTCGATTCACAATATCAACAGCATTCTGAATTACCGTTAAAGTACGTAACCCTAAGAAATCCATCTTTAATAGACCAAGCTCTTCTAGCGTGGTCATCGTAAACTGTGTGGTAATTGCTTCGTCTGCACCTTTGGATAATGGTACATACTCATCAATTGGAGCATTACTAATAACAACTCCCGCTGCATGCATGGAGGTATGTCTTGGAAGACCTTCAAGACGCTTTGACATATCAATCAGGTAATTTACTTCCCGATCATTTTCATACAACTTCCTAAGCTCTGGATTAACTTCAAGTGCACGATCAATGGTAATATTTAATTCTGTTGGAATCATCTTAGCTACAACATCAACCGATGCATAGGACATATCAAGGGCACGCCCAACATCTCGAATGACACCTCTTGCTGCCATGGTTCCAAACGTTACAATCTGAACCACTCGATCCTTTCCGTATTTCTCTACTACATAGTCTATGACTTCTTGTCGTCTTTCATAGCAAAAATCAATATCAATATCTGGCATAGTCAATCGTTCTGGATTCAAGAAACGCTCAAACAACAGGCTATATCGTATTGGATCGATATTCGTGATCTCCAAACAATAGGATACAACGCTACCTGCAGCACTACCTCGCCCAGGCCCAACAGCAATGTTATGATCCTTTGCATATTTAATAAAATCCCATACAATTAAAAAGTAATCAACAAAGCCCATTCCATTGATGGTTTCAAGCTCATAATGAAGTCGATCCCATAATTCTTGTGATGGATTCTGATATCGGCGTAGTAATCCCTCTTCACAGAGTTTATTCAGATATGCTAACGCAGTATAGCCTTCTGGAACCTCATACTTTGGAAGCTTATACTTACCAAATTCAATTTCTACATTACATCTCTGTGCAATCTTTCCTGTATTCTCAATTGCTTCTAATGCATAAGGGAACAATTCCTCCATCTGCTTTGGAGATTTCATATAGAATTGACCACCCTCATAACGCATTCTATCTTCATCTTGAACTTTTTTCTGTGTTTGTATACATAACAGAATATCATGGGCCTGTGCATCGGACTCGAACGTATAATGAACATCGTTGGTTACCACCATCGGTATCTTTGTTTCTTCATGTAATCTTAACATCCCTTGATTAACAAGCTTTTGTTCAGGAAAACCATGATCTTGCAATTCGAGAAAGAAATTTCCTTCTCCGAAGATCTCTTGAAGATGATATGCTGACTTCTTAGCTTCCTCAAACATATTTCTACGTAATGAAACTGCAACTTCCCCTGCAAGACATGCGGAAAGTGCAATAATTCCTTCATGATATTGTTCCAATACCTCATAATCGATACGAGGTTTATAATAAAAACCTTCGGTAAATCCTTTCGAAACAATTTTCATTAAGTTATGGTAACCAGTATTATTTTCTGCTAATAAGATTAAATGAAAATATCTTCCGTCATTTCCACTTCCATCTTTGTTTAAACGTGAATTGGGAGCAACATAAACCTCACAACCGATAATCGGTTTAATCCCTTCCGCTAAACAAGCACGATAAAAATCCACTACACCATACATAACACCATGGTCTGTGATTGCTAGCGAATCCATTCCTAGTTCCTTCGCTCTTGCTGCCATCTCCTTTATCTTTCCTGAGCCATCGAGCAAGCTATATTCTGTATGCACATGTAAATGCGTAAAACTCATACTCTTATTCCTTTTCTATGCTATGGCATAATTCCTTTTAGGAATTATGAATCTTTACTTTAACTTCGGTCTTGTTTTATCAATAATGGTAGACAAATCAAATAAGTCTGCAAGACGTTCTGGATACATTAACATCGCTTGTCCATCGAGCGGTCTACGTTGCATTCGTACATAGCCCTCCTTGATTTGCATCCAAGGTTTTGCTTCCACACCACAAAAGATTTCAAATCCACTTTGTTTTAAATATTGATATTTCTCATTTGAATACGTTTTAATTCCACTTTGAATATCAATTCCATATGGATAAATATAGATATCCGTTTCTCCTACCAAGGACCCAACATTCTCTAACCAAAGCTTTGTATCCTTTTCGAGAAACGCTTGGGTAGATTCCTGCATATTACGATGACCATTGCTATGAGAAGCAAATTCCCAACCTCTTTCTCTCATCACTTTGGCTATCTCAGCTACCGTTTCACGGTCCTGATCATAGGTACTTGAGTCCTTGGAATCTGGATCCGTACGATAACCAAGCGCTCCTTCGTAGCCAGTAAGAGCAATAATTCCCTTTGCACCTCGGTAAGAGAAATCCGGGTGTTCTTCAATAAATGTTTCTAAGACTGGAATCAGATCAAAATCTCCGACTTGTCTTCTTCCATCCTCTAGTATATATTCTGTGGAAGGTCGCCCATTCGGATCCAGTACGATTCTAGAGGCAAACCCATCATTATCCATATAGTCATAGTAGTTCACATCATCCTGAGAAAGTACAAATGGCTTTTTGTCGGAAGGAAGCATAATATCTCCTTCCGTATAGTACGTTGTCCCATCTTCCTTTGTCACCTTTTTAACTACATCATGGATGCTGACAAGTACATAACCTGATTCATACATTTGCTTCATCATTTCTTTGAACTCAGAAACTGTCGTCATATAATAATTATACCCATTTGCTTCGTAAGATTGAAACGCTTTCTCAGTATCATAAATCAATGAATGAAAAAAGACATGATTTACTTCTGCTGCAGATGAATACGCACCAAATGGCTCACATGCCTCCTTTTTCTTATCATACGTTTCAATTGCTTCAACAAATTCGGGATAATCTGAATACTTTTCGTATGCCTTTATATATTGAATTGCTCCATCATAATCATATCCTATGGCCAACTGATCAGCTTTCTTTAAATATTGAATCCGTTCTTCTTTTTCCTGATCTTCTTTTTGGGCTTTTTCCTCCTCTAAGGTCAGCGTAGGAGAAGCTTCACTATTGTCTTGCTGTTCTGAGTAAACACCATTTGACTTCTTCTCATTCCGATCTTCTACTAGGTTTTTCATCGACATCCACATCAAAAGAATCGATAAAATCAGCCCTTCAACAATCAGAATCTTCGTGATCTTATGCACCGTCATTTTTTTCTTACGTTTTCCTGATGCTTTTTCAGTTTCCAAACTTATAACCCCCATCCTCAGTGAATTACATTGTTCTGCTGTCTAATACATCAAGTGATTACTAATTTTATTATACCAGTTCGAACGAATATTCGCAATGTTGTTGTATGGAGGATTTATAATTGAAATATTTTATCAAAAACTATTATAAAATGAGTCATATTTTTAATACATTCTTATATCCGTAAAGCAGCTTCTTTGATTTCTATTCGTTTTCACTTATCTGTTTTTGTACACTCTCACAAGAACCAGACGAAACTCACATTAAAGATGTTTAAGGATAAACAAATCATATCCTTTTTGGATACCCCTATTTATTTTGTTGTTGGATAACCCCACAATTATTAAAAGTTATTTTTTATGTCAACTAAAAGAGCCCTGTTTTATAATCAATATTTAATCATTTCTATAGTTATTAATATGCCTCAGTAATTATGTTTTCTAGTGTACACCAGTGCAAAAAATCTGATATCTTCACTCCTAGTTCATACACACTAAATAATTTATATATATTGGGGATCCCACCTATATATTTTGTGGTTATAAAAACCCATGCATAATCAATGGAAGATTTTATTTTGCTTTTCTTACCTCTTTATAAAAGATTCATTACTTTTCAATTGCCAATACCCAGTCAAAGCCCCAGTAAACTTCGAACAAATTCCGGGGATTGTCATAATAATTTAGCGTCGTCCGTCCGCAAGGGAAAGGCAGCTAAATTATTATGACAATACACGGGATTCCACATACACCCCCCCAGGCTTTGACGTCCCTATGGTCCCTTTGACGTCCCTTTGTCCACATAAAGAAAAGAAAAGCCCAGCATAAGCTGGGCTAGATGATGTTAATTACCACACAAATATTTTTCTATGTTTTGCATTGCAAGTTCCTCATCGGTACCATCGATTGTTACAGTAACTTCTTCTCCTGCTGGAAGTCCTAAACTCATCATACCCATGATGCTTTT